>NZ_JBSRZF010000005.1:0-279015 GCF_054057335.1 Pseudomonas sp. TE3786 | reverse complement strand
GGATACACAGCGCCCTGGGATACCGTACACCGCTGGAGTTCAGTGCCATGAATGAAGTGCGTAATTAAACTGTCCGAGAAATCGGGGGTGGTTCAATCCGTCCCTCTTTCCGAACAAACCCACCCCGAATGACCACTAATAAATTCCAGCTCTAAAATTTAACGAGTGGAGTATTGATCACAACTCTACATCTACAGATGTTTTTAAATCGCAATCCATTTTTATAAATTTTTGCCATCCGGTAGCTGCTGCCCACCAGTCGGCCAGGGAGAAAAAACCCTCTTTCTGAGCTATCCAGTCCTCGTTAACTTCTATATCTACTTGAACGCCCGTTTTTGTAATGGTCAACGTGACGTCGTTGCCACCTGTTTCGTACTCCCCTTCCCCTCTCTCGGCCATTTCCAAATAGCTTTCCTATCTTTATATTCATAATCGAAAAACGTGGTCTGTCCCCTATTCATTATTCATTATTTATTCTAGGAGTCGTCTGATGCGGTTTCTTCCCGGTAAATACCTCGTCTGGAAACGTTCCTTCCGTTGCAGCTGTACCTGCTACTTCTTTTGCACCAAGAAAATTTTATGAAATCAAGTGTTACCTAAATAAACGGCCCCGTCCGAGAACTCCATTAGCCAAGGCTCAGTTGATGACGTACAAAATGCATTCAAGACGCGGCCGTCAGATAATTTAAAAAACGGATCGATTGGCTGAGAATCAATAAGCCAACCTACCTCAATAATGGATAAACCTAAAAGCTCAGAAACATGTTCAAGGGCGTCGTCATCCCAACAAGCGAACAGCAGCTCCCCCCCCTTAGATACACGCCACGCACTCTCAGTCCGAAAGCTCCAACCCACCGAAAAAAGCATCAAAGTATCGCCATCCCAAAATACTCTTTCAATTTTCATAGGCAACATAAGAGCCACAGCCTGCAAGAATGTATTCATCATTTAGTCCACTTGCTCAATATGCGTACGCTCTCTAATCCACTGCTTCCGTTCAGCCTTCGATAAACCCTGCGGGGGCTGCGGCGGCTTCCCAGTAGTGGGATCAACAGGTCCGCCATTAGCGTTCTCGAATGATGCGCGCTGTGGACTCCGACCATCCGCCTGCATCACCCGAACTCGCGAACCATCAGGCAAGATGTATTGAGTTCCGACAATATTTCCGCTGGTCGGAGAAACTACTGGTTTTGTTGGGTACCCTGCTGCTTCAAAATCAGCAATCATCTTAGACTGACTTTTAGGAAGATTCACTCCAGATATATGACTAATTGACCCCACATTTGCTTTTGCACCCTCGACAGGCGTTGAGGGCAATACATTAACCTGACCACTCGGCAACTCACCAGCAGGTGTTGCCCTTGATGTCGGTTCAAACTCGACCCATTTCCCCCCTACCCATGAAACGAGCTTTCCGCCTACACCTGCGACTAACAACCCGGTGGCGCTATCAAACAGCAGCCCGCCCGCGTTCGCTGCGGACATCGTGGCTAGATCGTCGAGCGATCGCTCTATGGACTGCGCGGGGATAGGGCTGCTAATCCAGTCGGTAAATGCTCCAGGAAGGCCAATTAGCTTTTCAAACACGCCGCTTACAACATCCAACGGATGTGCAAGCGTATCCCCCACTCTGCTAGGTAGCGTTGAAGCCGAGTCTTTAGCTCCCGCGTACGTTTCTCGCGAAATGAATCCAGCCTGCGCCGCAGCAGGATCGCCAACTACAACCTGGCTTTGATCAATATTTCCCCAATACGCGTTTATGCCCGCTTCATATTCTTGTCGAGTCCAACCCTCCAGATATGCTTTTTCCTGCAGCGCTCTTCCGTATTCATACATTTGCTGGTCGCGCAACTTGCTCAACTGATCCGTTGCACGGGTAATGTTGTCCTTACAAGCTAGGACGTCCCCACCTGCGCCGTCACAGGCGGCTCTTGCTTTGTCTGCTTCTTCTACTTCCTGATGAAGTAACCAATTGTATTGAGTGCTGCTTTGCGCGACCCATGAACCGGTTTGAAGCTTTTCTGAATCAGCATCAGGATCTTGGATCGCGGTAGCTAGCACCCCAATCAGTTGTGAGTTCATCACCAGAAGGCTTTTCCTTTGCTCTTCTGGCATCAGTTCATATTGGGCGGCAAGATGGCTTACAAGGGCCTCGTTGACACCGGCGGCGATGGCACCGGTCCTAAAATCACCACCTGCGGCTTCAGAAGCTAACCCTCCCATCACCGCATGCAAACCAATTTTCTCTAACCCGCCAGGCTCAAGGTGATACTCCTTACCGATATCACCTACTAGGTTGAAGCCATAGGCGGCAAATGTGTTGACCAAGCTCGTTTGTAACGCATCACCCAAGCTCCCTTCTCGCCCTAACGCCTTATTCAATACAGCAGAAGTGGTGTTCTGCAGAGCCTGGTTCGCGGCGAACTGGCCCACGCCCTGCAGGCTACTCAAACCACCAGCAGTGTTAGAAACAGTGACCGCCCCCGAATTAGCCATAGCCCCATTGGTGGCGTTAGTCGCTGCCGGAGCCGGCCCCGTCTGAGTACCTGTCCACTCGTTGTAAACCCCTGCGGTAAGGCCCGCAGTTGCGCCAGCGACCATGTAGTTTTTCAGGTTGTCGCTGCTGAACGTCTCCTTCAGTGCGTTACCCACATTGCCTTTATTGTTGATGGTGCTTACGGTGGCCGTGCCGGCGGCAGACGTCAGCATTGCGGTTGCGGCAAGGTTGGCCCAACCTGCGGCCACTGTGGAGCCCACGGCCGCGCCACTGGCTACGGCAGATGCGCTTGCCGTTCCAGCTGCAGCCATGGCAGAACCAGAACCTGCAGCTGCGCCGGCGGCAGAGCCGACCAAGCTAGACGCTGCGCCTGCGGTGAAGTACGTCACGATGATTATGATGATGATCATCGCCGGCCCGCCCAGGCCGGAGTGGCTGTCGCTCCACTTGTCGTGGAGCTCTTTGACCTGACGCCAATCGACGTCGCCGCGTGCCTCTGCTTCTTTTAGCCAGGCCATGCTCGGGTCGGCTTTGACCATCGCGTCGATGGATTGGCTGACCGTTTCTTTGTTGATCTGCCTAACGTCGATATGTAGCCCTTCGACGGCTTTAATCAGTACTTCGCCCTTGGCAGAAAGTTGGCTCTGACGGAGGGTTTCATCAACCTTGCCCTTGTTTTCCATGCTGGTCCAAACCCAGCTACTGCTGCTTTCCTCGTGGCTTTCCTGATGTTTGTCTTTGACTGCCTCAAAGGAAATGGCACCGCCACTGTCGAGAACTAAGTCACCGCCGCTGTCCAGCTTGGCTTTGCGGTAAAGCTGGTCGCTGCCACTTTCCAGGGTAAGGTCACCACCGGTGGTGATACTGGAACCGATATTTCTAATATCGGTGACTTCATCTCGCTTGGCTTCCTTGGTTCCCCATGAGCCCTTCGCCTTCTTGTCATAGAGGCTGTAATCCGAGTTTTCCGCGCTGAGCACCGCTAGCTGGTTGCCCGCATATAAGTAAGCTTCATTCCCTGCTTTCAGGTCACTCGCGCTGACAACAAGGTTGTTGCCTGCAGCGATCTTCAGATCCCCACCCGCTTCAATAACGCTGGAAACCTGCTGTACATGGTCCTCTTTGCGAGTGACCTTTTTGCCGCCGCTTTTGCGGTAGGCATCCAGGTGGTTTTCGTTGGCGGCAGAAGCGATGGTCACATCGCCTACTGCCTGCAACGCCACATCGCCTCCTGCTTTGACGGTGCTGCCAACGATGGCCAAATCGCGGCCGGCTTTAGCACTCAGATCGCCACCGATCTCGATGCCAGAGCTGTATTGGGTAGTTTGATCTCTGTTGCTATACCCCTTGCGACTCTTGTTATTGGCAACATCCATCTCACTCTGGCTAACGATCAACAAATCCCGCCCAGCGCTAAGTTCGGCATTGCCACCGGCCTTCAGATTCCCGCCCTGGTTGACGATGTCGCGCCCAGCCGACAGCGTCAGCCCGTTGCTGGCTTCAATCCCCGCCGCGCTATCAACAAAATCTTCCCTTCTCTCAAAACCCTTCTTGGCGGACTCATGGGTGGTCACGCTGCGCTCGTTGACGATGTCGCCGGTCAGGGCAATAGCACTCACATCTTTGCCGGCGATGATCCCGCCTTTGGCGTTGCGAATGCTGTCGGTGGCCAGTAGCGACAGGCGTTCGTTGGCTTGCATCAGGCCGCTGTTGTTGATGCTGTTGGCGCTGACGCTGAGGGTGTTGCTGGCGCGCAGGGTGCCGCTGTTGTTGAGGGTGCTGCCGGAAATCAGCGCGACGTCGCTCCCTTGAATCAGTGCCCCTGTCGGTGCCAAGCGGTCATTGGCCTGGGCGAGGTACAGCACCGGCACCAACACTTTCTGGCCGTTCACTTGCTGTTCCTGCATCCACACGATGTCGTGGGTCAGTGCGGCCACTTGTTCGGCGCTGAGGGCGATGCCGGGGACCAGGTTGAGGGCCGTTTTGCTGGCGATGGCGTTGTCCATCAGGTATTTGAACTGCGCTTCGTCGCTGGCCAGGCCGTCGAGGAAGCGTTTGCCGGTGCGCGCGACTATGGCTTCTTGCACCAGGCGCTGTTCGTACAGGCCGTCGCCAAGGCGGCGCTGGGTGAGGTCCTGGTTGTAACCGATGATGTTCAGCAGGTAGTCGGAGCTGAGGAAACCACGCAGGGTGGCGAACGCCGGGTTGGTTTCCACCAGGTACGGGTGGCTCCTGTCGGTGTTGACGTGGAACAGACCGTTCTGCCCTTGCGGCAGGTTGAAGGTTGGCAGGGTTACCGCTTGGTGGCTGCTGTCGGGGGGCAGTTGCGGGTTGATGCTGATGTTGGTGGCGATGTTGCTGCCGCTGGCATTGGTGTCGGCGGTGTTGCCGCCGGCGACGTAGGCGAAGGTCGGGCGTACCACGCTGCTGTCGAAGCCAGCCTGGGCGGTGATGTTGACGGCGCCGGCGGTCTGGATGATGCCGGAGTAGCTGAGGTCGCCGCTGGGGGTGGCGGTGATGCTGCGGAAACTTTCGGTCTCTTTCTCGGTGCGGCCGATGAAGTGGTTGAGGGCCGCGGTCAGGCTGTTGGAGTCGACGCTGCTTTTGTTCCAGTAGGCGGCGGTGAATTGTTCGGCTTCGCGCTGCCAGCTGCCGATGTTTTCGGTGCGTTCGGAGCGGAACACGCGGTAGGTGCGCACTTCGCCGGGTTCGATGGCGGTGTTTTGCAGGTTGGCCACGCGCACGGTGAGGTCGCTGCCGGCGCTGATGGCGCTGCTCTGGTTGGTCAGGGTGGTGCCGCGAACGTCGAGCTTGCCGCCGGCGGTGAGGAAGGAGGCGGCGGTGCTATCGGCGCTGACGGCCAGGCGGTCGAATTCTTCGATTTCCCACACGCCGTTGCGTTTGCCGTCGCAGTCACCGGCGCCGTAGTAGCGGCTGCACGGCAGCTCGGCGATGCGCGCGCTGTATTTGCTTTGGGTGGTGCTGAGCACGTCGCGGATGTTGTTGACGGTGGTGGCGTGAATGCTCAGGTCGCCGCTGCTTTCGAGGGTGCCGGAGCGGTTCTCCACCAGGGTGGCGGCTTCGTCCTGGTCGTTTTTGGCGATGCTCAAGGCGCCCAGGCTGTACACGGTGGCCAGGCGGTTGGTGAAGCTGTCGGTGCGCAGCGCCATGTCGTTGCCGCTGAAGATCAGGCCGCCGTCGTTGCGCAGGCTGTTCGATTCAATACGCAGGCTGGTGGCTGCGCCGAGCGTGCCGTAGTTTTCCAGGCGGTCGGCGCGGGCAAGCAGGCTTTGCGCGGCGCTGATTTTGCCGCGGTTGATCAGGTTGCCGCCAATGCTGAAGTCGGCTGCACCCCCGGCCTTCCACTGCGCATCCACGCCGGTGTCGACGCTGGCGGCGACAACGCTCAGGTCGCCCTGGCTGAGCAAGGCACCGTTGCCGCGGTAGGCACCGGTGAGGGTCAGTTTGAGGTCGCCATCGGTTTCGATGCTGCCGTCGTTTAACCAGGTGTCGCCGGTGGCGGTGATGCCTTGGGCAG
This sequence comes from Pseudomonas sp. TE3786, assembly GCF_054057335.1. Taxonomy (NCBI): domain Bacteria; kingdom Pseudomonadati; phylum Pseudomonadota; class Gammaproteobacteria; order Pseudomonadales; family Pseudomonadaceae; genus Pseudomonas; species Pseudomonas sp. TE3786. The sequence goes on along the minus strand of NZ_JBSRZF010000005.1, from coordinate 272,980 downwards.
ACAGCAGTTTGCCGGTGGCGCTCTGGGTGAAGGTGCCGACTTTCAGGCTGATTTTGTCGGCTTGCAGTTGGCTGGTGTTGGTCCAGTTGGCGACGTCCAGGCTCAGTTCGCCGTGGGTAACAAAGCTGCCGCCAGCGATGCCAACGTCGGCCAGGGCCAGGGCAAATTGATTGCCGAGGTGGCGCACGCTGCCGCGCTGGTTGCTGAGGCTGGCGCTGGTCAGGCTGAGTTTGCTGTTGCCGATTTCGACCAGGCCGCCATCGTTGTTGAACAGGCCGCCGAGCACGAACTGGCTTTCACCGCTGCTGCCCAGGGCGCGCAGTTTGCCGCCGTTGTTGCTCAGGCTGTCGGCGGTGAGTTGCAGGGTGGTGGTGGATTCGAGCAGGCCGTTGTCGTTGTTGAGGTGGCCGCTCAGGGCGAGGTCGATCTGCGTGGCACCGAGGGTGCCGCTCTGGTTGTTGAGGCTGGCGGCGTCGACTTTGAGGGTGCTGCTGGCCAGCAGGCTGCCGGCCTGGTTGCTGATGGCACCAGCGGTGATGGTTTGCTGGCCTTGGCTGGCGGCGATACGGCCGCTGTCGTTGGTTACGCTGCCGGTGGTGGTGACGGTCAGTGCGCCGCTGTCGGCCTGCACGGTGCCGCCCTGGTTGTTGAGGGTGTGTGCGTTGAGGGTCAGGCCATCGGCTTTGCTCAGCAGCAGGCCGTCGGCGCTGTTGTTGAGGGTGGCGGCCAGGGTCAGGCTCAGGGCTTTGTTGCTGGCGACGGTGCCTGCGCTGTTGTTCAGGTTGTCGGCAGTGACGCTGAGGGTTTTCTGGGCGACCAGTTGGCCGCCACGGTTGTCGATGTTGGCGGCTTTTACCGTGGCATCACCCACGGCGAGAACTTTTTTGCCCTGGTTGTTGAGCTGCTGCAGGTCGGTGTTCAGGTTGCCTTGGGAGCTGATGCTGCCGGCGTTGTTGAGGGTGCCGCCTTGCAGGTGAAGCAGGGCGGCGCTGTTGCCGCTGCCGTCGGTTTTTACCCCGGCCTCGATGCTGCCGTTGTTGTTGATGACCCCGCCATTCAGGGTCAGATTGGCACCGCTGGCCAGGCTGCTGGCGATGTCGATTTGCTCGGCGGTGAAACCGGCGGTGTTGCTGGCGTAAAGGGTGTCGGTCAGTTCGATCTGTTTGGCGTTGGCTTGCACGTTGCCGGCACTGGCCACGCGGGTGACGGTGAGTTTGCCGTTGGCGTCGATATTGATATCGCCACCGCTGGCGGCCATGTCGGCGGCGAGTTTTACCCCTACCCCGGCTTCGGTGCCGACCAGGCGAATGGCACCGGCGTACATGCCGCCCAGGGCCGAGCTGTCGATGGCGAGCAAGGGCTTGCTGCTGCCGTCAGCGGCTTTGGCGGTGGCGGCCAGGGTGGCGGCGTCGACCTGGTTGCGGCCGGCGATGATGTTCAGGCGCTGGGCTTGCAGCTCGGCGTTGAGTTTGGCGCTGCGGGTAATCAGGTCGAACTGGCTGATGTTCGAGGCATTCAGGCCGGCACCTTCGATATTGATTTCGCCGCCGTTGACGTCGAAGTGATCCAAACGTCCGCCGTCGAGCACTGGGGTACCGGTGGTCAGGGTGGCGCGCGGGGTGTTGATAAAGCCGCAGCCATCACAGCTGATGCCGTGGGGGTTGGCCACCACCACGTGGGCACCCTGCCCGGCCACTTCGGTGTAACCCTTGAGCTGGCTCTGGTTGCCGCCGGTGACCTCGTTGAGGATCAGCGTGGCGGCGCGGCCATTGAGGTTGCTGTTGCCGAGGATCACCCCGCCCAACTGGGTTTCGTTGAATGCAGCGGTGCCGTTGTTAAGGATCAGGCCCTGCTGGCCGACGTTGTAGTCGGTGAATTTGTTGTGGGACAAACCGCTGCCGTTGGGGGTGGCGATGTTCACCACCGGCACGCCGTTCTGCGCGTTGCCCAATTGCGTATTGCCGCCCGCTGCGGCGTCCACGCTCAGCTCCGCGGCCGTGCTGACGATGGGATTGAGGAACATCACACCGGCGAGGATGCAGGCGATGTTTTGGAAAAACGGGCTACGAACGTCCATGCAAAAAACTCCAGCCGAGCAGCGACACTAAATCGTTGAAAAGGCGCTTAGAAAAACAGATCGAATCGGAAGTACAGCGGGTGCTCCTGGCGCTCGATGGCGTCCGGGCGTTCCAGTGAGCGGGCGACGGTCACACTGGCGGCGACGTTGCGGCCGCGGGTGCTGAACTCGATGGCATTGCCAGACAAGCGCCCATGCTGGTCACCGTTGTGGCCGTTGCCGTGAATCACCCCGAGGTCGTAGGCCAGGGCCACGCCGTATTCCTGCAGAAACGGGCTGAGGGCTTGCCAGGCCACCGGCCGGCGCCAGCGCACTTGGTTACGCCAGTAAGCGCCGCTGTCGCCGGACAACGACTGCTCCTTGAAACCGCGCACTGAGCTCAGGCCACCGAGGCTGATGCGCTGCGGGCTGAACAGCACGTCTTCGCTGCGCTGGCCGTTGACCAGGCTGTCGACGCTGAAGTTTTCATTCCACAGGGTGAAAGGCTGCAGGTAGCTGGCGGTGAGGCTGTACTTGTTGTAGCGGGCCACCGGCTGGCTGTGGTGCGGATCACCGTCGCCCTGGGCGTCGAAGGCACCGGTGCCTTGCTGCCAGCCGAGGTCGAGGTTGACGAAGGCAGTGCCGATGCGCCGGCCATGGTTGAAGCCCAGCTGGCTTTCGCTGAGGCGCTGGCTGGAGACATCGATGATGTTGTTGTTCAGGTAGTTGCGGGTTTGCAGGTGGCTGATGCCGAGGTTGGCGGCGGTCTTGCTGACGTCGTCGCGGTACAGCACCCGCTCGGCGCGCAGGCTGTGGGTTTTGCTGTCGCCATCGGAGCCGAAGGTGAACCCGGCACCCTGGCTCTGGGTACGGTAGTAGCTCTGGCTGTAGCTGTAGTTCAGGGTCCACCAGCCGTAGGGCAGGCTGTAGCCGAGGCTCTGGTTGGCCGAGTGTTTCCAGTGGTCGCTGACGGTGTCGCCACCGCCGCGCAGGCTCAGTTGGTCGGCCAGGCCCAGCGGGCTGTCCCAGACCAGGCCAGCACCCCACTGCTGCTCACCGGTGGAGGTCTGGCCATCGTTATGCCGGTTGAGGTTGGCTTGCCAGGGTTTGCCCGGCTCGCCTTGCAACTGCACGCGACTGCCGCCAACCGCCTGACCGGGCACCAGTTCCAGCTGCGCGGGGCGCGATTGCAGGCGGTTGAGCTGATCGACCATCTGCTCCAGCTGGCGCAGATTGAGCACCTCGCCGGTGCGGCCGGGAAAGGTCATGGCCAGTTCCCGTGGGCTGGCGATGGCACCGTCGTTGAGGCCCTCCAGCTGCCCTTCCACCACCAGCACCTGCAGTTCGCCATCGGCCAGATCCTGCTGCGGCAGGTAGGCGCGGGAGGTGACGTAACCGTGGTCGATGTAGAACTGGGTGATGCTTTTCAGCAGCTCGTTAAGCTGGCTGCTGCCCAGGCATTGGCCCTCGTAGGGGCGCAGCAATTCGGCCTGGCGACTGGGCGAAATCAGGGTGACGCCCTGTAGCTTGATGCGCGAAATGGCAAAGCACTGCGCATCCGGTTTGCCGGCCTGCTGGGTGGTTTCAGCGGCTTTGCCGGGCAACTGCTGGAGCTCTTCCAGGCGTTTTTGCTGCTCTTGCAGCACCCGTTCCTGGCGGTCGCGGATCAGGTCGCGGTCGGCGGGAAGTTCGGCGTGAGCGAGGGTGGTAACAGCTAACAAGGCGCCAATGGACAGCGCCCTACGACGTAGCGCAGGCATGTCTTCAATCCCTTGAAGAGGGGTGGGTCGAAATGAACGGCGCGGATTAAAACGGATAAACGAGAGGCTGGCGACGAGTTTTTTCCCGGCTGGCCATTATTGCGACATCACTCACAAGGGGGCGGGAAAATGTCTTACAGACGCGGAGGGATTGGGACGCTTGTACGAGATTAGAGTGGTGTTTGCGGCTCAGGCCGATAGACGCTCACGCAGCCGCCCAAGCATGCCAAACAGGCTGCCAACCTTGTCGCGTTCCTGGTCATCGCGGGGCTGTTCGGCAACCCGGTTGATCTGCTGGGCCGGTGCGGCGCGCCATTGTTGCGCTTGCTCGGCGGCGGCTTTCAGGCCTTTTTCGAACAGGCCGCGGCGAATCGGTTTGGGCAGGTAGCGGAAGATCTGTGCTTCGTTGATCAGCTTGAGCAGCGCCTGGGTGTCGCAGAACGGTGTAATCACCAGGCTGAGCAAACCGGGATGGGCCTGGGCCAGGCTTTTCAGCAATGGCGCGGTGTCGTCGCCGGCCAGTTTCAGATCGCTGACCAGCAGGTGCACCGGCTCGCTGTTGAGTACCGCCACTGCCTCGACCAGGTTACGGGCGCGCAGCAGACGATGGCCGGCGGCGCTGCAGAAATCGCCGACGCAGGCCAGGGTGTCGGCGTCTTCATCCAGCAGCAGCACGGTCAGCGCCGTGCTGCTGGCCACCGGCACTTCCAGCAGCGGTGTCTGGCGTGCCGCGACCTCGGCGGCCTGACGCAGGGTAAAGGCCATTTCCTGCTGGTCCCAGGGTTTGCTCAGGTAGCGGAAGATGCCGCCGTTGTTAAGGGCGTCCATGGCGGCATCCATGTCCGAGTAGCCGGTGAGCAGAATACGCAGGGTGTTCGGGGCGATTTCCCGGGCCTTCTCCAGTAGCTGCGCGCCGGTCATCTGCGGCATGCGTTGGTCGCAGACAATGATCTGCACCGGTTCGCTTTTCAGCCGTTCGAGGGCCCGCAGTGGGTCGCTTTCGGTGAGCACCTCGTACTGGCGGCGAAACTGCAGGGCCAGGCTGCGCAGGATGCGCTCTTCGTCGTCGATAAAGAGAATTCGCGTGGTCATCTCAAGCGCTCCGTTGCAGGGTGTCGGGGGCCGGCAATAGCGCAGCCGGCGAACTGGTAACGGCCTGGCGCGGCAGGCGCAACAAAAAGCGCGTGCCGCGTCCGGGTTCGGATGCCACGCGAATCACCCCGCCGTGGTCCTGAATGATCTTGAAACTGATGGACAGCCCCAGCCCGGTGCCCTGACCCACCGGTTTGGTGGTAAAGAACGGGTCGAAAATGCGCTCTAGCACCGCCGCTGGCATGCCCTTGCCGTTGTCTTGCACCGAGATGAATACCGCCGCCTCGTCGGCCCAGCTTTTCACCTGGATCTGGCCGTAGCCGTCGATGGCCTGGGCGGCGTTGGTCAGCAGATTGAGCAATACCTGGTTGATCTGCGAGGGCGCGCAGGCAATACGCGGCAGCTCGGCCAGTTGCATGACCACCTCGGCTTTGTCTTTGGTGGCGTTGCGGGCGATCACCAAGGCGCTGCGGATGCATTCGTTAAGGTCGACTTCCTCGCTCATGGCGCGGTCCAGACGGGCGAAGTTTTTCAGACCGACCACCAGCTCGGCGATCTGCCCCAGGCCATACAGGGTGTCGTTGAACAACTGGTTGAGGTCATCCATCAACAGCTCCGGCGCCGCCTCTTCGCGGGCCTGGGCAGCCGCTTCGAAAGCTTGCGTCAGCTGCGTCTCAGGGCAATCAGGGTCGGCCAGGCAGTCGGCCAATGCCGCTTGTGCCTGGGCCAGGGTAAACAGCGGCGCACTCAGGTCGCGCAGCAGTTCGACGTTGTTTTTCACATAGCCCAGCGGGGTGTTCAGCTCGTGGGCGACGCCGGCCACCATCTGCCCGAGGGAGGCCATTTTTTCCGACTGCACCAGCTGTGTCTGCGATTCCTTGAGATCGACCAGCGCCTTGCGCAGCACCGTGTTGCGCTGAGCAATGCGCGCCTCCATGGCCTTGAGCAGGTCGAGCACGGTGCCGATGCCCTGGTAGCGACCCTCCTCGTCCACCAGGATGAAGTCTTCGGTGATCGGGTATTGCAGTTGGCCGGTGATCTGTTTGGCGGCGTCGTCCAGGTTGGCGTCCAGGCGGACCACCAAGGGCGTCGGGTTCATCACCTCGTGCACCGGATGACGACCGCGCAGGTCGCGGCCGAAGCGCTGCATAAAGATGTCCTGCAACACGGTGCGGCTCACCAGGCCACTGGGACGGCGCTCGCTATCCACCACCGGCAGGGATAGAAAGGCTTTGTGTTCGGGGGTCAGCAAGCGGTCGGCGACGTCGCTGATGGTCATGTTCGGCAACAGCGGCTCGACCGGCTTGAGCAAACGACTAAGGGCACTGGCGGTGGTCATTGCGAAAGCATCCTTGAGGAAACGCGTTCGCCATTCAACCAGCGCCAAGTTGCCGACATGTGACAGCCATCACAATGGGCTGCGGACACATTTGCTGAACGCACTGGCCGATGGGTTGATCCAAACTGGTGAGTGGATGGATTACCCTGTTTTTTTCGTTGTAAGGAGAAACGTATGCCTTGGTATGCCTGGCTGATTCTGGTGTTGGCGATTGGTTCGATTGTGGGTGGGTTGATGATGTTGCGGGATACGGCGAAGAAGCTGCCGCTGACGGAGGAGCAGTTGCGCAAGGTGCATGAGCGGAATGCGCAGATGGATGCCAAGGAGGCGCAGGATCGTTGAGATCCGGCACCTCTTTGGGTGAGTGTTGCACGGGCGAGTCCGGGTGGCCTTCGTTACCGCATGTGCTGGGCGTTTTGGTTTCGCGCCTTACGCGCGAGTTTCTTTTGTCAGTCGACACAAAAGAAACCAAAAGGTCTTGCCCCAACCTGGGGTCTCCGCTGCGCTGCGACTCCCCTCGTTCCGTCGTTGTTCCGGGGGGCGGCGAGATGGGCCATCCATGGCCCAACACGCCTTTCGCGGCTCCTGCCGCTCAACCCCCTGCACAACGACTCCACTCGTCCTGCGCTAATGGGGCGGGTAAATCAAGATCTACAGCCAGATCAAAAGCCAGATCAAAAGCCAGATCAAAAGCCACGGTGCATTTGCTTTTATGTTCGCGGCTGAATCTCCGTCTGCGCTGCGGTTCGACGATTCGGGATGACGGTGTTCGCGACGAAAACCTCCGTCATCCCAGCGCAGGCTGGGATCCAGAATTCTGCAGGCACACGACATTGGTTCTGTGAACAAAGAACAGGCTTTTGCTTGTGATCTGGCTGTTGATCTACCCGCCCGATGACGGCCCCTGTAAGACTCAAGCCAACCGCAACACCACCGCCCCCACCACTATCACGCAAGCGCCAAACACCCGCGCGGGGTTTAACTGTTCTTTGAGAAACACCCCGGCAATCAACACCCCAAACAGAATCGCGGTTTCGCGCAGCGCGGCGACCACCGCGACGGGTGCCAGGGTCATGGCCCATAGCACCAGGCAGTAGGAGGTGACGGTGCCAATCGCGCTAAGCACGCCTGCGCGCCAGTACCGCCGGCTGTAGGCGATAAACACCGCGCGGCGCGCCGCGAGGGCCCAGCTCAGCATGGCCACGCCGGTCAGTAGAAACAGCCACAGGGTATAGGCCGCAGGCGTATCGGCGTGGCGCACACCCAGGCCATCCACCAGGGTATAGGCGGCAATCACCACGGCATTCAGCAGCGACAGCAGCAAACCCCGGCGCTGGTTGGCGGAGGGTTTGCCGCTGCGGCGGATAAAAGCCATGGCCAGGATGCCCAGGCAGATCAGCACGATGCCCAGCAGCGCACCGAGGGACAGTGGGTCATCCAGCCAACACAGGCTGAACAGTGCCACCAACAGCGGCGCGGTGCCGCGCATGATCGGGTAGGTCTGGCTCATGTCGGCGAGCTGGTAGGCGCGGGCCACCAGGGAGAAATACAGCACATGCAGCAGCACCGAGGCGGCCAGGAACGGCCAACTGGCGGCTGCCGGTTGGGGCAGCCAGGGCAACAGCATGGCTGCCAGCACAGCCGCAGCGCTGGTGAGCAGTACGGTGCTCAACAATTTATCGGTGCCGCCTTTGACGATTGCATTCCAACTGGCATGCAGCAGGGCTGCCAGTAACACCACCAGATAGACCGACACCACCACTCCTTATGCAGAACCCGGCAAACGCCGACTGTACAAGGGAACGATGAAGCTCAACAACGCTGGGCGAAAGGTCAACCGTGGCGGTGCAGGGCGCGCACCGGGTTGAGCAATTGTGGCTGCAACAGACGCACGTCCGATTCGATCTGCTCGATGATCCGTGCCACGTCATCGCGGTGCAGGTTGGCGCTGCAGCGGATACCGGCGATGGACAGCAGAGTGGCCCCGCTGTCGGGCTGGAAGATGCGCACCAGCATCGAGTTCGAGCTGTCCATACGCGCCTCCAACCCCAGGGGGGCGAAGTGTTCCTGTAGCTGCAAACAGGCGGCGGGGAAGGAACATTTGCTCACTTCAAGACCTCCTTACGGGCTCGGAAACTATCGATTCAGCCTAGGCCACAGCGCGCGCTCGTGCCCCCGGCAGCTGGCTCGGCGGCATGCCATCCGTCGATACCCCGTGCTCACGCTACCGCCTGACCGATTCCCTGAACCTCCGCCGCCTGAAGGCTTCGATAACCCATAGGGCCCACCGTGGAGGCTCAGGGCTGACGAGCCAGAAAGCTTTGAACAATGCGTTCGTTGGCCTGTTCACCTGCCTCTTGCCCACGTGAGAAAGCAGTCGACCTGACCAGGAGATAGATACTGATGGCTACCCCGAAAAAACCTGCCCCTTCCAATAAGCCTGCCGCCAACCCACCACCTGCCCCACCCGCCACCGCCGGCCTGCCTGCCAGTGCCACGCCTGATCAGGTGTCCCAGGCCGAAGCCGCGCACCAGGCGGTAAGTGGTTGCCCGTTCAATGCCAACAAGGCCAAGGAGTACGGCCCGGCATCCAGCGTACCGAGCCCGGGCGAAACCGTGGATGCGCCGCCAATCGCCGGCGCCAGCACCCTGAGCGAGGACAACGTCAGCGACAAAACCGGCGCGGCCCAACCCGGTTTCAATGCCAATAGCGGTGAGCTGCCGCGCGTGCAGGCCGATAGCGCCGGCCAGCGCCTGACCACCAACCAGGGCGTACCGGTTGCCGATAACCAGAACTCACTGAAAGCCGGCCTGCGTGGCCCGGCGCTGCTGAAAGACTTTATCCTCCGGGAGAAAATCACCCACTTCGACCACGAACGCATTCCCGAGCGAATCGTTCACGCCCGCGGCTCGGCGGCCCATGGCTTTTTCGAAGCCTATGAAGACCTCAGCGAGCTGACCCGCGCCGCGCCCTTCGCCAAAGCCGGCAAACAGACGCCGGTATTCGTGCGCTTCTCCACGGTGGCCGGCGAGCGTGGTTCGAAAGACACTGCCCGCGATGCCCGTGGTTTTGCGGTGAAGTTCTACAGCGACGAAGGCAACTGGGATCTGGTGGGCAATAACATCCCGGTGTTCTTTATCCAGGACGCGATGAAATTCCCCGACCTGATCCACGCGGTCAAACCCGAGCCGCACAACGGCATGCCGCAGGCGGCGTCGGCCCATGACACCTTCTGGGACTTTATTTCGCTGTCGCCAGAGTCCGCCCATATGATCATGTGGGCCATGTCGGACCGCGGCATTCCGCGTAGCTACCGGATGATGCAAGGCTTCGGCGTGCACAGCTTCCGCTTTGTGAATGCGCGCGGTGAGTCGAGCTTTGTGAAGTTTCACTGGAACCCGAAACTGGGCACCCACTCCCAGGTGTGGGACGAAGCGGTAAAAGTCTCCGGTGCCGATCCGGACTACCACCGCCGTGACCTGTGGGACGCCATCGAAGCCGGTGCCTACCCGGAGTGGGAACTGGGCGTGCAGGTGGTCAGCGAAGAACAGGCAGCCAAATTCAGCTTCGATATTCTCGACCCCACCAAGCTGATTCCCGAAGAGCTGGTGCCGGTGCGCCCGATCGGGCGCATGGTGTTGAACCGCAACCCGGACAATTTCTTTGCCGAAACCGAGCAGGTGGCGTTCTGCGCCGCCCATGTGATTCCCGGCATCGACTTCAGTAACGACCCGCTGCTGGCCGGGCGTATCCACTCCTATGTGGACACCCAGATCAGCCGTCTGGGTGGGGCCAACTTCCATGAAATCCCGATCAACGCCCCCATCGCCCCGGTACACAACAACCAGCGCGACGGTATGCATCGGCAAACCATCAACCGTGGGCGGGTGGCCTATGAGCCCAACTCGCTGGCCGGTGGCTGCCCGTTCCAGACCGGCGAAATCGGTTTTGTGCCATTCCCGGAACCTCTGGAAGTGGGCGACGAGGTGCGTGGCAAGCCGGAGAAATTCGCCGAGCACTACAACCAGGCCACGCTGTTCTTCAATAGCCAGGCACCGTTCGAGCAGCAACACATCATCGATGCGCTGCGCTTCGAGCTAAGCAAGGTACAAGTGCCGGCCGTGCGCACTCGGGTGCTGGCAATGCTGCGCAATATTTCCGAAGAGCTGGCGCAGGAAGTGGCCAATGGCTTGGGCGCGCCGTTGCCCGATCCGTTGCCCAAAGCCCTGGCCGAACCGGTGGCGGCGGAAGTGGACCTGTCCCCTGCCCTGTCGCTGCTGGCACGGCCGGGCGACGGCAGCATTACCACGCGCATGGTGGCAATTATCGTCGGCACCGGTATCGACGGCGCGGCGGTGAAAGCCAGCGCCGATGCGCTGATTGCACAGGGCGCGGTGGTGCGGCTGGTCGGTCATCGGGTTGGGCCGTTCAAAACCGCTGGCGGACCGGAGGTGATAGCGGATGCCTCGCTGAACAACCAGCCATCGCCCACCTTCGATGCCGTGGTGGTGCCTGATGGTCAGACGGCTATCGATGCGCTGAAGGTGGACGGCCGCGCCCTGGAGTTTCTGCGCGACGCCTTCCGTCATGGCAAAGCGATTCTGGCGGTAGGCGCTGGTAGCGATTTGCTCGATGCGGCGGATATTCCGCTGGCGAACAATCCGCCGGGGGTGTTTGTGGGGGGCAAGGCCGATAAAGGGCTGCTCGGCAACTTTATTAAAGGCATCGCCAGCCACCGCTTCCCGGAACGGGAAAGCCATCCGCCGGTGGTGTAAACCCGCACAACAAAACGCCCGGCAAATGCCGGGCGTTTTGTTGTGCGGCCATAGGAGCGGCTACAGCCGCGAAGCGGTCGCCTCAGGTCAGCTCGATCAGCGCCTGCACCAATTCATTCTGATTAAACGGCTTGCCTATATGGGGCAACGCCAGGTCCGTATCATCCAGCTTGTCGGCATACCCGCTGGCCAGCAGCACCGGCAACGTCGGCCAGCGCTGGCGGATATGTTGGGCCAGTTCGGCACCGGTCATCAGTGGCATGGCCAGGTCGGTAACCACCACATCAATGCATGGGTTGCTGGTCAGCACCTCCAGCGCCTCGACACCGGAAGTGGCCTGTACGGCGGTGTAGCCGAGGTCTTCCAGCATGGCGACGGTGCTCAACAACACCAGCGGGTCATCGTCGACCACCAGTATGGTCAGCGGCTGCACCACGGCAGAGAGGGAAAACACCGGCGTTTCCTCCAGGGGTTCAGCGACCTCCACGGCGCTGGCCACCGGTAACCACATTTCTGCGCTGGTGCCCTGCCCCACTTCGCTGCTGAGCATCAGTCGGCCGCCGGATTGCTGGGCAAAACCATGCACCATCGACAAGCCCAGACCGGTGCCCTTGCCTACGCCTTTGGTGGTGAAGAAAGGCTCGCGGGCGCGATTGAGGGTTTCGGCATCCATACCCGCGCCGCTGTCGGTAACCGACAGGCAGATATAGCGACCGGCCTTGAGCTCGCCCTCATCCGCCGCCAGACTTTCCTCGCGGGCCGCAATCACGATCTGGCCACCGCTGGCCATGGCATCGCGGGCATTGACCGCCAGGTTGAGCAAGGCCATTTCCAATTGATTGCTGTCGGCCAGCAACGGGCTGAGGCGCAGGGGAAAACGTACTTCGATGCGGCTTTGCGGGCCGAGGGCGCGCTGCAGCAAGTCGGACATACCGCGCACCAGCGCCGGCGCATCCAGGGCTTCGACCACCAGTTTCTGGCTGCGGGCAAAGGCCAGCATGCGCTGGGTAAGCGTGGCTCCGCGTTGCGCGCCCTGGATGGCGTTGTCGAGCAACTTGAGAATTTTCGGGTCGTCGGGCACCCGGCGACGCACCACTTCCAGGCTGCCGAGCACCACCATCAACAGGTTGTTGAAGTCATGGGCGATGCCACCGGTAAGGCGCCCCAAGGATTCCATCTTCTGCGCCTGGAACAGCGATTCGCGGGCCTTTTCCAGGGCGCGCTGGGCCTCCAGGGTGTCGGTGATATCGCGGGTGATCTTGGCAAAGCCGATCAGGGCACCCTGGTCGTTGCGAATCGGGTCGACCACCACGCTGGCCCAGAAGCGGCTGCCGTCCTTGCGAATACGCCAGCCCTGGCTTTCAAAGCGGCCTTCGGCCAAGGCGCGGTTGAGGCCGCGTTGCGGCTCACCGTTGGCAACATCTTCAGGGCCGAAAAATACCGAGTAGTGCTGGCCGATGATTTCCTGCGGGGTATAGCCCTTGATCCGCTGGGCACCGGTGTTCCAGTTGGTGATCACCCCCGTGGGGTCGAGCATATAAAGGGCGTAGTCGGTGACGCCCTCGACCAGAATGCGAAATTGCCGGTCGCTCTGTTTCAGCGACTCTTCGGCCGCTCTACGCTCGGTCAGGTCGCGGGTGACCTTGGCGTAGCCAATCAGGCTGCCGTCCTGGCCACGAATCGGATCGATCACCACATGGCACCAAAAGCGTTCGCCGTTCTTACGCTGACGCCAGCCTTCGCCTTCGAAGCGGCCTTCCACTTCGGCAGTGAGCAGGGCCAGTTGCGGCATGCCGTTGGTACGGTCTTCTTCGGTATAGAAGCGGGAAAAATGCTGACCGAGGATTTCTGCCTCTTCGTAGCCTTTGAAACGCTTGGCTCCAGCGTTCCAGCTGCTGACCAAGCCCTGGGTGTCGAGCATATAAATGGCGTAGTCCGTGACCGCGTCGAGCAGCAACCGATAGCGGTCCTCGCTCATCAAGGGGTCTGGCTTGCGCTTAACCTGAGGCATGCAGGCTCCGGGGAGCTGAAATAGATGAATTGGCGGTTTGCGAATCATAGCGGCCCTGTCGACGACGGGTCTATTGGCCGCACGCCCTGTGCCCCTGGCAGATCCATGGGGTTGATGTGTTGTAGAGCCCCCGGCCCTGCATTCGTTCTGTGTATTTCCACGTAAGATTGCGCGCCGCTGCCCTCGCTCCAGGCGGCTTACGCTACCGCGACGCACCAGCCTGTTACCTAATGCCCCGCCCCCAGGCACCACACTGGTGCATTTACAATTTTCCGTTACCTGGCAAGGTTTTACCGGCCTGTGGAATAGCCAGATACGGCGGGATTCTGATCCAATATGTCGTCATATTTACAATGGTTCGAAAATTGCTGGCATACACTCGTTCGGGACCTGATCCCGTCGTACTTACGCGTTATCTCCCGTGATCTACACACTAAGGACACCAATCAATGAAGAAAGCATGGCTGACTCTTACCGCCCTGGCCCTTTGCGTTGGCGCCGGCGCGCTGCAAGCCAAAGAATTCAAAGAAATCCGCTTCGGTGTTGATCCTTCCTACGCTCCCTTCGAATCCAAAGCCGCTGACGGCAGCCTGGTCGGCTTCGACATCGACCTGGGCAACGCCATCTGCGCCGAGCTGAAGGTCAAGTGCAAATGGGTCGAAAGCGATTTCGACGGCATGATCCCTGGCCTCAAGGCTCGTAAATTCGACGGCGTGATCTCCTCCATGACCGTTACCCCAGCCCGCGAAAAAGTCATCGACTTCTCTGACGAGCTGTTCTCCGGCCCGACCTCCCTGGTGTTCAAGAAAGGCGCTGGCCTGACTGCTGACGTGGCCTCGCTGAAAGGCAAAACCGTTGGCTATGAGCAAGGCACCATTCAGGAAGCCTACGCCAAGTCCGTGCTGGACAAAGCCGGGGTAAAAACCCAGGCCTACCAGAACCAGGACCAGGTTTACGCCGACCTCACCAGCGGCCGTCTGGATGCCTCCATCCAGGACATGCTGCAAGCCGAGCTGGGCTTCCTGAAATCGCCACAAGGCGCTGACTACGAAGTGAGCGCGGCCATCGACAGCGAACTGCTGCCGTCGAAAACCGCCATCGGCCTGTCCAAAGGCAACGACGAGCTGAAAGCCCTGCTGAACAAAGGCATCAAAGCCCTGCACGATGACGGCAAATATGCCGAAATCCAGAAGAAGCACTTTGGTGAGCTGAATCTGTACCTCGGTAACAAGTAAGCTCTGCCGAGCGTGGCGGCGCTAACCTCCGCCCCGCTCTATCGCCCACCTCTCGAGGTGGGCGTTTTATTGGAAACGAAGGTTCGGATTCATGTTTGAAAACCTGCTGCAATTTCTCGGGCTGTCCGCCTTCAGCTTGAAGGGCTTTGGCCCTCTGCTACTGCTCGGCACCTGGATGACCATCAAATTATCGGTACTGTCGCTGCTCGTGGCCGTGATTCTCGGCCTGCTTGGCGCCAGCGCGAAACTGTCCAGCGTGCGCGCCCTGCGCATTCCGGCGCAGCTGTACACCACCCTGATCCGCGGCGTGCCCGATCTGGTGTTGATGCTGCTGATCTTCTACAGCCTGCAAACCTGGCTGTCGTCGTTCACCGACGCCATGGAATGGGATTACATCGAGATCGACCCCTTCGCGGCGGGTGTGATCACCCTCGGCTTTATTTATGGCGCGTATTTCACCGAGACCTTTCGCGGCGCGATTCTCGCCGTCCCGCGCGGTCAGGTGGAAGCGGCCACGGCCTATGGCCTGAAACGCGGTCAGCGTTTCCGTTATGTGGTGTTCCCGCAAATGATGCGTTTCGCCCTGCCGGGCATCGGCAATAACTGGATGGTGATGCTCAAGGCCACGGCGCTGGTGTCGATCATCGGCCTGGCGGACGTGGTGAAAGCCGCGCAGGACGCCGGCAAAAGCACCTATCAACTGTTCTATTTTCTGGTGCTGGCTGCGCTGATCTACCTGGCCATCACCAGCGCTTCGAACTTTGTCCTGCGACGCCTCGAACGGCGCTATGCGGCCGGCGCGCGGGAGGCAGTGCGATGATTGAATTACTGCAGGAATACTGGCGGCCGTTTCTGTACAGCGACGGCGTCAACGTCACCGGTCTGGCCATGACCATGTGGCTGCTCAGCGCTTCGATCTTCTTCGGTTTTCTGGTGTCCATTCCGCTGTCCATCGCCCGGGTTTCACCGTCGCGCTGGGTGCGCTGGCCGGTGCAGTTCTACACCTACCTGTTCCGTGGCACGCCGCTGTATATCCAGCTGCTGATTTGCTACACGGGTATCTACAGCATCGCTGCGGTGCGCGAAGTGCCGATGCTCGACTCGTTTTTCCGCGATGCGATGAACTGCACCATCCTGGCGTTTTCGCTGAACACCTGTGCCTACACCACCGAGATTTTTGCCGGTGCCATCCGCAGCATGAACCACGGTGAAGTGGAAGCGGCCAAGGCCTACGGCCTGAATGGCTGGAAGCTGTACGCCTACGTGATCATGCCTTCGGCCCTGCGTCGTTCGCTGCCCTACTACAGCAACGAAGTGATCCTGATGCTGCACTCCACCACCGTGGCTTTCACTGCCACCGTGCCGGATATTCTGAAAGTCGCACGGGACGCCAACTCGGCGACCTTTCTGACCTTTCAGTCGTTCGGTATCGCCGCCGTCATCTACCTGGCCATCACCTTTACCCTGGTGGGCCTGTTCCGCCTGGCGGAAAAACGCTGGCTGGCCTTCCTCGGCCCCGCGCACTAAGGATTGCCCATGCGTCATTTACAGCACGACCTGTTGGCCCCGGTGCCCGGCACTGCGCGGCAGATCCACAGCTTTCATTTCGGCCCCGAGCAAAGCGGCAAGAAGGCCTATATCCAGGCCTCGCTGCACGCCGACGAACTGCCCGGAATGCTCGTCGCATGGCACCTGAAACAGCGCCTGGCCGAGCTGGAAGCCGCTGGCCAGTTGCTTGGTGAAATCACTCTGGTGCCGGTCGCCAACCCAATTGGCCAGGCCCAGGTGGTGATGGATATGCCGCTGGGCCGCTACGAGCTGGAAACCCGCGAGAACTTCAACCGCGCCTTTATCAATGTCAGCCAGCAGGTCGGAGACGAAGTCGCGGCACTGCTCAATGACGATGCCGAGCACAACCTGCGGTTGATTCGCGCCAGCCTTAAACAAGTGCTGAACAGCCGCACCGCTGCCACCCAGCTGCAATCGCAACGACTGACCCTGCAACGCCTGGCCTGCCAGGCCGATGTGGTGCTCGACCTGCACTGCGACTTCGAAGCCGTGGCGCACCTGTACACCACGCCGGAAGCCTGGGCACGGGTCGAACCGCTGTCGCGTTATATCGGCACCGACGCCAACCTGCTGGCCAGCGACTCGGGCGGGCAATCGTTCGATGAGTCTTTCAGCTTGTTCTGGCTGCAATTGCAGCAGCGCTTCGGCCAGCAGTTCCCGATCGCCCAAGGTGCCATTGCGGTCACCGTCGAGCACCGTGGCGTGCTGGATGTCAGCCACGAGCAGGCCGCCGCCGATTGCCAGGCGATCCTCAACTACCTGAGCCACTTCGGCGTGATTGCCGGCGAGCCCCCTGCCCTGCCCGAACTGCGCCAGCCGGCGACGCCGCTGGCCGGGGTTGAACCGGTGACCACCGCGGTCGGTGGCCTGCTGGTGTTCAGCGCCACCCCGGGACAGATCATGGCCGCTGGCGATCTGATCGCCGAGGTCATCGACCCGATCAGCGACAGCGTCACGCCAATTTATTGCAGCACCGCGGGCCTGCTGTACGCCCGTTCGATGCGCCGCATGGCCACCGCAGGCATGGCCATCGCCCACGTTGCGGGCAGCAATGCCTACCGCAGCGGCTACCTACTTTCGCCTTGAGGACTCCTCGCCCATGTACAAACTGACCATCGATGGCCTGCACAAGAGTTACGGCGACAACGAAGTGCTCAAAGGCGTATCGCTAAAGGCCGAAAGCGGCGACGTGATCTGCCTGATCGGTGCCAGCGGTTCGGGCAAGAGCACCTTTCTGCGCTGCATCAACTTTCTTGAGCAGCCTAACGACGGTGCCATGAGCCTGGATGGCCAGCAGATCCGCATGGTCACCGACCGCGGCGGCATGCGCGTGGCCGATGAAGACGAACTGCAGCGCATCCGGTGCCGCCTGGCCATGGTGTTCCAGCACTTCAATCTGTGGAGCCATATGACGGTGCTGGAAAACATCACCATGGCCCCACGCCGGGTGCTGGGCGTAAGTAAGGAAGAAGCCGAAAGCCGTGCACGCCGTTACCTGGAAAAGGTCGGTTTGCCCGAGCGCGTGGCCAACCAGTACCCGGCGTTTCTCTCCGGCGGTCAGCAGCAACGCGTGGCGATTGCCCGGGCGTTGGCGATGGAGCCGGAGATCATGCTGTTCGACGAACCCACCTCGGCCCTCGACCCCGAGCTGGTAGGCGAAGTGCTGAAAGTGATCCAGGCCCTGGCCGAAGAAGGCCGCACCATGATCCTGGTCACCCACGAAATGGGCTTCGCCCGCCAGGTGGCCAGCCAGGTGGTGTTTTTGCACCAGGGCAAGATCGAGGAACAAGGCACGCCCAAGGATGTGCTGGATAACCCGCAGAGCGAGCGGTTGCGCCAGTTCCTCAGCGGAAACCTGAAATAATCCCCAGTCGTCCCAACGCAGGCTGGGACCCAGAATGTTTCGGCGAACGTATTCCCCCAGACGATTCTGGATCCCAGCCTGCGCTAGGATGACGGTGTGCGGTTGGAGGCATGCGGCAAACCCAATAAAAAACCGGGCACAAGGCCCGGTTTTTTATTGGCTGAAACGACTCACGCCTTGGGCAAGGTCACGCCCAACTGGCCCTGGTATTTGCCGCCACGGTCTTTGTACGACACTTCACAGGCTTCGTCCGACTGCAGGAACAGCATCTGCGCCACGCCTTCGTTGGCGTAGATCTTCGCCGGCAAGGTGGTGGTGTTGGAGAATTCCAGGGTCACATGGCCTTCCCATTCCGGTTCCAGCGGGGTGACGTTGACGATAATGCCGCAGCGCGCGTAGGTGCTTTTGCCCAGGCAGATGGTCAGCACGTCACGGGGAATGCGGAAGAACTCCACAGTGCGCGCCAGGGCGAAGGAGTTCGGCGGGATGATGCAAACGTCGCTTTTGACATCGACAAAGCTCTTCTCATCGAAGTTCTTCGGGTCGACGGTGGCCGAGTTGATGTTGGTGAACACCTTGAATTCGTCGGCACAGCGTACGTCGTAGCCGTAGCTGGACACCCCGTAGGAGATCAGCGCGTTGGCGCCTTCGGCCCGCACCTGACGCTCCACAAAGGGCTCGATCATGCCGTGCTCTTGGGCCATGCGGCGAATCCACTTATCCGATTTGATGCTCATGGCGAGGTGTCCTGAATAGCGAGGTGAAAAAGTGTGGGCATCTTACCGGGAGGCCGTGCCGGGTTCAAACAACGCCCCGTGCGGGGCGTCGGTGGCGGCTTAATCGTCGGAAATCACGATATTCGGCATGCCGGGCGCATTCTGCCCGCTCTGGGCAATACGCGCGCCCACAGCTCGGGCGACTTCCTGATAGAGCATGGCGATCTGGCTTTCCGGATCGGCAATAGCCGTTGGCTTGCCGCCATCGGACTGCATGCGGATGGCCATCGACAGCGGCAGCGAAGCCAGCAGGTCGACGTCGTACTGCGCCGCCAGCTTCTCGCCGCCACCTTCACCGAACAGGTGCTCGGCATGGCCGCAGTTGGAGCAGATATGCACGGCCATGTTTTCCACCACGCCGAGCACCGGAATATTCACTTTGCGGAACATTTCCACGCCTTTACGCGCGTCCAGCAGGGCCAGATCCTGCGGGGTGGTGACGATTACCGCACCAGCCACCGGCACTTTCTGCGCCAGGGTCAGCTGGATATCACCGGTGCCTGGCGGCATGTCCACCACCAGGTAATCCAGATCGCCCCAGGCGGTTTGCGTCACCAGCTGCAGCAAAGCACCGGAAACCATCGGCCCGCGCCAGACCATCGGCGTGTTGTCATCGGTAAGAAAGGCCATGGACATCACTTCCACGCCGTGGGCCTTGATCGGCACAAACCACTTCTGCTCTTTCACCTGCGGGCGGGTGCCCTCGGCAATGCCGAACATGATGCCTTGGCTGGGGCCATAGATATCGGCGTCGAGAATGCCGACCTTGGCACCCTCACGGGCCAGGGCCAGGGCCAGGTTGGCAGCGGTGGTGGACTTGCCCACCCCGCCTTTGCCGGAGGCCACGGCGATCACGTTCTTGACGTTGGCCAGGCCCGGCACCTGGGCCTGAGCCTTGTGCGCGGCGATGTTGATGTCGATCTGCACGCTGGCGCTGTCGATGCCATCGACATTTTCCAGGGCCATTTGCAGCATCTGCGCCCAACCGTTCTTGAACAGATCGGCGGCGTAGCCCAGCTCCAGGCGCACACGCACCTTGCCGCCATCGATGCTGACATCGCGCAGGCAACCGGCGCTTACCGGGTCTTGATTGAGGTTGGGATCGGTGAACTGGCGCAGGGTCGCTTCGACCACCTGGCGGGTAACGGCGCTCATGGGGCAACTCCGAAAGGCTGAGCAAAACAGGCGGGCATCTTACTCCAGCGCAAATTGCATGTGGGCTAAAAGCATCGCGGCTCAAGCCGCTCCTACGGGAATGTGCGGTCGGTAGGAGCGGCTTCAGCCGCGATGCGGGTGAAAAAAAACCGCCAGGCCTTTATAGTTGCCGACTTCCCTCGTAATGCCAGTGCAGCCGATTACCATGTCCGAGCCCCGCAAAATCCTCGTCACCAGCGCCCTGCCCTATGCCAACGGTTCGATTCACCTTGGCCATATGCTCGAGTACATCCAGACCGATATCTGGGTGCGCTTTCAGAAGCACCGCGGCAATCAATGCATTTATGTCTGCGCAGACGACGCCCACGGCTCGGCCATCATGTTGCGCGCAGAGAAAGAAGGCATCACCGCCCAACAGTTGATCGACAACGTCAAAGCCGAGCACAGCGCCGACTTCGCCAGTTTCCTGGTGGACTTCGATAACTTCCACTCCACCCATTCGGAAGAAAACCGCGAGCTGTCCACCTCGATCTACCTGGCCCTGCGCGACAAAGGCCATATCGCCACGCGTTCGGTGACCCAGTATTTCGATCCGGAAAAAGGCATGTTCCTGGCCGACCGCTTTATCAAAGGCACCTGCCCGAAATGCGGCACCGACGATCAGTACGGCGATAACTGCGAAAAATGCGGTGCCACCTACGCGCCCACCGAGCTGAAAAACCCGCGCTCGGCCATTTCCGGTGCCGTGCCGGTGCTCAAAGACTCCAAGCACTTCTTCTTCAAGCTGCCCGACTTCCAGGCCATGCTGCAAACCTGGACCCGCAGCGGCACCTTGCAAGACGCGGTAGCCAACAAGATCGCCGAGTGGCTGGATTCCGGCCTGCAGGAGTGGGATATCTCCCGCGATGCGCCGTACTTCGGCTTTGAAATTCCCGATGAGCCGGGCAAGTACTTCTACGTCTGGCTGGACGCCCCTATCGGCTACATGGCCAGCTTCAAGAACCTGTGCAACCGCACGCCGGAGCTGGACTTCGACGCGTTCTGGAACAAGGATTCGACCGCCGAGCTGTACCACTTCATCGGCAAGGACATCGTCAACTTCCACGCCCTGTTCTGGCCGGCGATGCTCGAAGGCGCGGGCTACCGCAAGCCGACCCAGATCGCGGTGCACGGCTACCTGACCGTCAACGGGCAGAAAATGTCGAAGTCGCGCGGCACCTTTATCAAGGCGCGCACCTACCTCGATCACCTGTCACCGGAATACCTGCGCTACTACTACGCCGCCAAGCTCAGCCGTGGCGTGGATGACCTGGACCTGAACCTCGAAGACTTTGTGCAGAAGGTCAACTCCGACCTGGTGGGCAAAGTGGTGAATATCGCCAGCCGTTGCGCGGGCTTTATTCACAAAGGTAACGCCGGCGTTATGGTCGACAGCAACGCCGCGCCAGAGCTGACCGAGGCCTTCCTCGCCGCCACGCCGAGCATTGCCGATGCCTACGAGGCCCGCGACTTCGCCCGTGCCATGCGCGAAATCATGGCCCTGGCCGACCGCGCCAACGCCTGGATCGCCGACAAGGCTCCCTGGGCCCTGGCCAAACAGGAAGGCAAGCAGGATGAAGTGCAGGCCGTCTGCGCCCTGGGCATCAACCTGTTCCGCCAACTGGTGATTCTGCTCAAGCCGGTATTGCCGACCCTGGCCAGCGATGCCGAGGCCTTCCTCAACGTGGCACCGCTGAGCTGGGACGATCACAAAACCCTGCTGGCCAACCATCAGCTCAACGCCTTCCAGCCGCTGATTACCCGTATCGATCCGAAAGCCGTGGAAGCTATGACCGAAGCCTCGAAAGAAGACCTGGCCAGCAGCGAAGCCGCTGCCGCGCCTGCCGGCAATGGCGAGCTGACAAAAGATCCGCTAGCGGCCGAAATCGGCTTTGACGCCTTCGCGGCTGTCGACCTGCGCATTGCGCTGATCGAGAAATGCGAGTTCGTTGAAGGTGCCGACAAGTTGCTGCGCCTGACCCTGGATATCGGCGATGCCAAGCGCAATGTGTTCTCCGGCATCAAGAGCGCCTACCCGGACCCAAGCAAACTGGAAGGTCGCCTGACCCTCTATGTGGCCAACCTGGCGGCACGCAAGATGAAGTTCGGCGTCTCCGAAGGCATGGTGCTGGCCGCCGGCCCTGGCGGTGAAGAGATTTACCTGCTGAGCCCGGACAGCGGCGCGAAGCCGGGGCAGCGGGTTAAGTAAGGCGGTACCGAGCGGGGCTGAGTAATCTCAGCTCCGTTTTTATTTCTGCAAGGAAGCAATGATGAAATTCACTTGGATGATGCCTGTTTTGTTGCTGGTTCTAGCGGGCTGTGATCAGCGCCAAACGGCGGGTTATGACACCTCCGATGTACAGGGCGAAAAGTCCAAAACCAGCAGCTTTCTCGCTTATGAACACACCCTCGATTTCCGACTCGACGAAGCCGTAGTTAGCCAGCGCGTTACCGACACCCGCGAAGCGTGCATCAGCGGCCGTTTCGGGGCCTGCGAGCTCCTCGGTATCGAGCAAGGCGACAACCACTATCGCGCGGCGAGCCTGCGCGTGCGCATCGTCCCGGAAGGTGTCGAGCCTTTGGTGGCCCTGGCCGGCAACGGCGGCCAACTGGTTAACCGTCAGACCCACGCCGAAGACCTCGCCCAAGCCGTCAGCGACAACAATCAGGTGCGCGAGCGCCTGCAGCGCCAATACAAAACCCTCGAACAATTCCAGGACCGCAAAGACCTCAGCGTCAGCGACATGCTCGCCCTCGCCCGCGAAATGGCCGAGGTGCAAGTGCAACTCGACGCCACCTCGCAGGAAGCGGCCCAACAGCAGCGCCGGATCAACACCAACTTGCTGACGCTGAACTTCAGCACCTCCGTGCAACGCCAAGGCCGCTTCAGTCGCATCTGGGATGCCGTCGGCGACCTGCTCGACAACGCCACCGACGGCACCACCAAGGCCCTGGAAGTGCTGGGTTACGGCATTCCGTTCCTGATCGTGCTGTTGCCGCTGGCGCTGCTGGTGCGCTGGGTATGGCGCAAGGTCACGCGGCGCAAGGCCAACTGATTTCCGCTAGGCCTGTACACCTGGCTGTACCGAGCCGGTGCCATCCCGGATAATGGCACCCCTCTCTGGCCATGCAGCGACAGCCCCGCGTGATGACCGCTTTTTTCCTCGCCCTGATTGGCGCCGCGCTGGTCAATAACCTGCTGGTACTGCTGCCCGCTGGTGCCGACGCCGTGCAGGCGCAACCGGCGCGGCTGGCCTTGCTGGGTCCGGCCAGCGCGCTACTGATCGCCGTGGCCACGCCGCTGGGCTGGCTGCTGTTTCATGGCCTGCTGTTACCGCTGCAACTCGATTACCTGCGTCTGTTCGTTTACCTGCCGTTGGTGGCGGCGCTGGCCTGGCTGTGCCTGCGCCTGCTGCGCCGGGTCCGTGCACTGAGCGTCGAAGGCCTGGGCTGGCCGCTGTTGGTCGGCAATGGCGCGGCCTTGGGCAGCATGCTGCTGGCCGAGACGCAGCCCTTTGTGCAGGCACTGGCGTTGGGGGTGGGCGGCGGACTGGGCTTCTGGCTGGCGCTGCGGCTGCTGGCGGATCTGCTCGCCCGCATCGACCACCAGGCCGTTCCGGCGGCCTTTCGCGGCGCACCCATTGTGCTGATCAGTGCCGGCCTGCTGGGTTTGGCGCTGCTTGGTCTGCAAGGGTTGGCAGGGCAATGAGCAGCTTGATTTCCGTGGTCGCCATCGACGCCCTGCTGCCGCAGACCCAGTGCGGCAAGTGCGGCCATCCGGGCTGCAAGCCCTACGCCGAGGGCATTGCTCAAGGCGAAGCGATCAACAAGTGCCCGCCGGGCGGCGAAAGCACTATCCAAGCGTTGGCGCAATTGCTCCAGGTGCCGGTGCTGCCGCCAGAGGTACCCCCCATTCCGCCGCAGCTGGCGTTTATCCGCGAGGCCGAGTGCATTGGCTGCACCAAGTGCATTCAGGCCTGCCCGGTGGATGCCATCGTCGGTGCCGCCAAGTTGATGCATACGGTGATTACTGACGAATGCACCGGCTGTGAATTGTGCGTGGCACCCTGCCCGGTCGATTGCATCGATCTGCTTCCCCTGGCCGAGCCCGAGGCACAGGCACAGCGGCGGCGTGCCGATCATTTCCGTCAGCGCCATGAAAACCACCTGACGCGCTTGCAGCGCGACGATGCGCAGCGCCAGGCGGAACGCGTGGCGCGCGCGGAGCGTCAGGCGCAACCGGTTGCCGTCGCCACCCTCGACCCTGTGCAAGCGGCTATCGAACGAGTCAAGGCGCAGAAAGCCGCCAGCGGCGATGATCAGCACAAGCGCTTGAAAATCGAAGCGGCCATGGCTCAGGTGGCGTACAGCAAAGCACAACGGCAACTGGCGACCTATGGCACTGCGGAGCTGGAGCAGCAGGTGGAGGCGTTGCGTCAGGTCGCCGAAACCGCCCAGGCGGCGCTCAAGGCTGCCAACGCAGCGGCACCTGCCGATGACAGTCAGATCGCGCTGAAAAAAGCCAAGATCGCCCTAGCGGTTGCCCGCGCCGCACTGAAAAGCGCTGAGCGCGAGGGTGCCGAGCTGGCGGCCCTGCAAGCCGCTTTGAGCGCAGCGGAACAGGCGTTGCACCACGCCGAAGCGGCCTGCAACAAGCCGGCACCCAATCTGCTACGCATCGACAAGCGTCCGATAGACAGCCAATCCCGCGCGCTGAAAACCGAGCTGGCCTATGCCCGCGCTGAGGTCAGCAAAGTCGAGCGCCAGCAGCCGCTCGATGAGGTGGCGTTGGCTACAGCAAAACAACGTCTGCGTAATGCAGAGGCACAACTCAATGCCTACCACGCCCCTTAACCTCGCGTTCGACCCGCGCCCCAGCATGCAATGGGTGCTGCTGGCCTGCGTGCCCGGCGCGCTGGTGCTGAGCTGGCAATACGGCTGGGGCACGCTGCTGCAACTGCTGCTCGGCCTGGCTACCGCGTTGACCTGCGAGGCGCTGGTACGCCGTCTGCGTGACCAGCCCGCCAGCGCTGCTACGGCGCTGGGTGGTGTGGCCCAGCTCGGCGAAGGCAGTGCGTTGGTCAGCGCCGTGCTGCTGGCGTTGGCGCTGCCGCCCTATGCGCCCTGGTGGCTGAGCGTCAGCGCCGCGGCCTTTGCGCAGGTGTTCGGCAAGGCGCTGTTTGGCGGCTTTGGCAAAAACCCGTTGAACCCGGCCATGCTTGGCTATGCCTTCGCCCTGCTGGCCTTTCCGCTGCAGATGAGCCAATGGCCGGCAGCGGGCAGCGGCCAAGGGCTGATCGCCGCGCTGCAGCAGGTGTTGGGCGGGCAACTGCCGGTGGATGGCTGGAGCCAGGCCACGCTGCTGGACAGCCTGAAACACAATGATCGGCTGACCGTAGATGAGCTGTTCCAGCGCAACCCAGCCTTTAGCCAGTGGAGCGCCGGCTGGGTCAACCTGGCCTTTTTGCTCGGCGGCTTGTTGCTGCTGCAACGCCAGGTGATTCGCTGGCACACCCCGGTGGGCATGCTGGGCGCGTTGTTTGTGGCCAGCCTGCTGTGCTGGAACGGCACGGGCTCGGATTCCAATGGCTCGCCGTTTTTCCATCTGTTTTCCGGGGCGACCATGCTGGGTGCGTTTTTTATCGCCACCGAGCCGGTGTCCGGCCCCGTCAGCGACCGGGCGCGCCTGCTGTTCGGGATTGGCGTGGGGCTCTGGCTGTATGTGATCCGCACCTGGGGCGGTTATGCCGATGGCGTGGCGTTTGCCGTGCTGGGCATGAACCTGCTGGTGCCGCTGCTGGAACGGCACGCCGCACAGCGTATGGAGAAACCGGCCCATGAGTAAGCGTTCGCTGGCCGTCTTGGGCGGGGTGCTGCTGGCCTTGATAGCCGCCGTCGCGGGTGTCGAGCGCCTGCTCAGCGAACAGATCGCCAGCGAGCGCCAGGCCGCCCAGGAGCGGGCACTGCTGGATCTGCTGGCACCGGGCAGCTACGACAACCATCCCCTCGCCGCTCCAATCGCCCTGCCAGACACTGAGCGACTCGGCCTGCCGGCACCGGCCTTCGCTTATCTTGCCAGCCGCAACGCTATGGCCAGCGCGGTGCTGCTACCGGCCCGTGGCAATGGCTACGAGGGCAGCATCGACCTGCTGCTGGCCATCTCCCCCGCCGGCCAACTGCTGGCGGTGAAGGTGTTGAGCGAGCATGAAACGCCCGGCCTCGGCGATCTCAGCAGCGCGGCGAAAAGCCCCTGGCTACGCGGCTTCTTTGGCCATAGCGCCAGCGATGCCGATTGGCGGGTGAAGGCCGATGGCGGCCAGTTCGACCAGATGGCCGGTGCTACCGTGACCTCCCGCGCAGTCAGCAAGGCGGTGCAACAAGGCCTGAGCTACTTCGATGCCCATAAACCGTTGCTGCTCAAGCAGGAGGCACCATGAGACCGCTATGGCTGGTGGGGCTGGCACCGTTGCTGGGGGCCAGCGATCAGTTGATCAGTGCCTTGGGCCTGAGTCTGGTGGCGCTGCCCCTGCTGCTGGTGCTGGGCGCGCTGGGCGGGCTGCTGGTGCGTCTGGAACCAGGGCTGCGCAGGCTGGCCCTGGCGATGGTTGCCTGCACGCTGCTGACCCTGGCCGATCTGCTGCTGCAAGCCTGGGCCCTGGAACTGCGCCAGGCCCTGGGGATCTTCCTGCCGCTGTTGCTGGTGACACTGGTACAGCCGCCCGCGCAATGGCGTCAGGGGCTCAACCAGGCAGCGCTGTTCGGTGCCGTCGCCGTGCTGCTGGGCAGCCTGCGCGAAGTGCTGGGCAGCGCTACCCTGCTGCGTCATGCCGAGTGGTTATTCGGTGCGGCGGCGGGCAATTGGACGCTGCACCTGGCCGGTTTCAATGGCCTGCATCTGTTTGCCCTGGCACCGGGTGCCTTTATTCTGCTGGGCCTGCTGTGGGCTGCAGCCCGCTGCGTCTTCCCTTCCACTCTTGCTGCTGACTCCAACGCCCGATGAACGCTGCCAAACGTTACGAGATCTTTCGCCGTCTACACGAAGACAACCCCGAACCGAAAACCGAGCTGGCGTACAGCACGCCATTCGAATTGCTGATTGCGGTGATTCTTTCGGCACAGGCCACCGACGTCAGCGTCAACAAGGCCACCGCCAAGCTCTACCCGGTGGCCAATACCCCGGAGGCGATTTACGCCTTGGGCGTCGAGGGTCTGAGCGAATACATCAAGACCATCGGCCTGTACAACAGCAAGGCCAGGAACGTGATCGAAACCTGCCGCCGCCTGATCGAGCTGCACGGCAGTCAGGTACCGGAAACCCGCGAAGCACTGGAAGCCCTGCCGGGCGTTGGCCGCAAGACCGCCAATGTGGTGCTCAACACCGCGTTCCGGCAGCTGGCAATGGCGGTGGACACCCATATTTTCCGGGTTAGCAACCGCACCAACATCGCCCCGGGCAAGAATGTGGTCGAGGTGGAAAAACAGTTAGTCAAATTCGTACCCAAGGAATTTCTCCTCGACGCTCACCATTGGCTGATCCTCCACGGCCGTTATGTGTGCATCGCACGCAAGCCCCGCTGCGGCAGTTGCCGGATCGAAGACCTGTGCGAGTACAAAGGCAAAACATCCGACGATTGACTTATTTGCGAATTCCCTGACAGTCGATTGAAAAAATCTTTTTTACCAGCCTCGGATTTGCCGATATAAGGTGCGCCAATGGCCCTGTAGCCGGAGTGGACGTCAATGAGCACTAGCAAAGAAGAACTGGAACTCGACGAAGACGTGGTAAGCGACGATGGCGATGACGTGGTGGAAGCCCCGGTCGAAGTGGCAAAAACCAATCTGACCAAGCGCCGCATCATCGACAACCTCTTGGAAGAGCGACGGTTGCACAAACAACTGGCCGAATACGATTTCGATCTGTAATCAGCCAATAAAAAGCCCGACTTGATGTCGGGCTTTTTATTGGGCGTTACATCGCCTCGTAGGAGCGGCTTCAGCCGTTTCGACAGGATCAATCAATCGCCGCGTGACGGCGACAGCAGTTCGATCTTGTAGCCATCCGGATCTTCAACGAACGCCAGGATGCTGGTGCCGTGCTTCATCGGGCCGGGCTCGCGGGTAATTTTGCCGCCACGGGCGCGGATGTCTTCGCAGGCTTTGTACACATCGGCCACTTCCAGGGCGATATGGCCATAGCCGGTGCCCAGTTCATAGCTGTCCACGCCCCAGTTGTGGGTCAGCTCTATCACGCTGTTTTCCGCTTCATTGCCGTAGCCGACGAACGCCAGGGTGAACTGCCCTTCCGGGTAATCCTTGCGGCGCAGCAGGGTCATGCCCAGCACTTCGGTATAGAACGCGATGGATTTATCCATATCGCCGACACGCAGCATGGTGTGCAGCAGTCTCATCAGTCGTTTCCTCATCGTTTGCCCGTAGTTTCGGGCTTATAAACACAAACCCCGGCTCATGGCCGGGGTTTGTTCAGGCACCTGCAGCTTATCAGAACAGCTTGCGGCCCTTGTTGGCGGCGATGCGCATGCGCAAGGCGTTCAACTTGATAAAGCCAGCCGCGTCGGCCTGGTTGTACGCGCCGCCGTCTTCTTCGAAGGTGGCGATATTGGCGTCGAACAACGAGCCGTCGGACTTGCGACCGGTGACGATGACGTTGCCTTTGTACAGCTTCAGGCGGACCACACCGTTCACGTGGGCCTGGGAAGCGTCGATCATCTGTTGCAGCATCAAACGCTCAGGGCTCCACCAGTAGCCGGTGTAGATCAGGCTGGCGTACTTGGGCATCAACTCGTCTTTGAGGTGAGCCACTTCGCGGTCGAGGGTGATCGACTCGATGGCGCGGTGCGCACGCAGCATGATGGTGCCGCCAGGGGTCTCGTAGCAGCCACGGGACTTCATGCCGACATAGCGGTTTTCGACGATATCGAGACGACCGATACCGTTCTCCCCGCCGATCTTGTTCAGCGTGGCCAGTACGGTGGCCGGGCTCATTTCCACGCCGTCGAGGGCGACGATGTCGCCGTTGCGGTAGGTGAGTTCCAGGTAGGTCGGCTTGTCTGGAGCGTTCTCCGGGGAGACGGTCCATTTCCACATATCTTCTTCGTGCTCAGTCCAGGTGTCTTCCAGCACGCCGCCTTCATAGGAGATGTGCAGCAGGTTGGCATCCATGGAGTACGGGGATTTTTTCTTGCCGTGACGCTCGATCGGGATGGCGTGCTTCTCGGCGTAGTCCATCAGCTTCTCGCGGGACAGCAGGTCCCATTCACGCCAAGGAGCAATCACTTTCACGCCGGGCTTGAGGGCGTAGGCACCCAGTTCGAAACGTACCTGGTCGTTGCCTTTGCCGGTGGCACCGTGGGAAATGGCGTCGGCGCCGGTTTCATTGGCGATTTCGATCAGACGTTTGGCAATCAGCGGACGGGCAATGGAAGTACCCAGCAGGTACTCGCCTTCGTACACGGTGTTGGCGCGGAACATGGGATAAACGAAATCACGCACGAATTCTTCGCGCAGGTCGTCGATGAAGATTTCCTTGACGCCCATAGCCTGTGCCTTGGCACGGGCCGGCTCAACTTCTTCGCCTTGACCGAGATCGGCGGTGAAAGTCACCACCTCACATTGATAGGTGTCTTGCAGCCACTTGAGAATTACCGAAGTGTCGAGGCCACCGGAATACGCCAGGACAACCTTCTTTACGTCCGCCATGCCATCACTCCACGGGGTTCTACGGAAAACCCGCGATTCTACTGGCAGCAACGCGCGATTTACAGAGGCGCGACAGCTTATGACGATGAAGCGACGGTTTCTTTCGTCTAAACGACGACCGGATCAGGACGTGGCAGCCGGTTTTATCGGCGCGGCGGTAGCCGGTGTCGCGGATTCCGGGGCCACTGGCTGGCGAGACAAGTGCACGGTTACGCGGCGGTTCTTCGCGCGATTGGCGGCGTTGATGTTCGGCACCAGCGGGTATTGCTCGCCATAGAAGCGCACAACGATCTGCTCTTCGGGCACGCCATTGGCTTTGAAGTATTCCATGACCGCCAGCGCCCGGCGGCGGGACATGTCGCGGTTGGTCAGGCGGTTGCCGCCGTTGTCGGAGTGGCCGTCCAGTTCGATATGGTTAACGCTGGGATCGGCCTTCATGTACTGCAGGATGATTTCCAATTTGGCGCGGGAAACATCGTCAAGATCAGCGCCGCCGCCGGGGAAATTGACCTGGGCTTGCTTGATCTGGTCGAAGTTCACCGGCAGCAGTTTGGTCGTGCAATCCAGGTAATCGTGATAGGCCTTGTTGAATTTCACCGGCAGCAGGCGTATTTCCACGCCTTCA
Organism: Pseudomonas sp. TE3786; assembly: GCF_054057335.1. Taxonomy (NCBI): domain Bacteria; kingdom Pseudomonadati; phylum Pseudomonadota; class Gammaproteobacteria; order Pseudomonadales; family Pseudomonadaceae; genus Pseudomonas; species Pseudomonas sp. TE3786. Next base: position 242,966 of record NZ_JBSRZF010000005.1, on the reverse strand, counting down.
CCGCCTTCCGCGGTGCGGTGACGCACCAGTGGGCTGCGGCCTTCGAGCAGACCGGTGAGCAGACGCGCACCTTGCTGCTGGGTGCTATTAAAGGGCAAGGCACCGTTATCGACAGTCACCATTCCCAGGTTGATATCGCCACGACCCGGCTGCCAGGGCGCAGCGGCGGCCACCAGGGTGGCTGAACCCGCCCCCAGCCAACGCTCACGAGCCTGTAGGCGAAAAGTGACCTGCTCACCGGCACGGCGAACGAATTGGCCTTGGCCAAAATCGGTAATGTCTTGCGACAGACGGCATTCGAATTGATCGCCATCCACCTTCCATTCGACCTTTTCCAGACGCGTCTGAAAGGTGATCGCCACGGCCGGCAGGCTGGCGAAGAGGCTAAACAAGGCGAGATAGCGCTGGCGCACGGTAGGCTCCACAAGGATTTACTGCATTCTCAGGGGGTATCGGTTGGCGCTGGCAAAACTTGATAGCGGGTGCCGCTCTCAGGCTTTTCCGGTAGCATTCGCAGCAGTTTTTACCGCACAAATTTCGCTGATCTGGTATCGCCCCCCATGACTGACCGCCTAACCCTGTTGCGCCCCGACGACTGGCATATTCACTTGCGCGACGGCGCGGTGCTGCCCCATACGGTCGCCGACGTCGCGCGCACCTTTGGCCGCGCCATCATCATGCCGAATCTGGTGCCGCCAGTGCGCAATGCCGCCGAAGCCGATGGCTATCGCCAGCGCATTCTTGCCGCACGCCCGGCCGGCAGCCAATTCGATCCCTTGATGGTGCTGTACCTCACCGACCTGACCAGCCCTGACGACGTGCGTGCCGCCAAGGCTTCGGGTTTTGTCCATGCCGCCAAGCTCTACCCCGCCGGAGCCACCACCAACTCCGACTCGGGAGTAACCAGCGTCGACAAGATTTTCCATGTTCTCGAAGCCATGGCCGAAGTTGGCCTGCCGCTGTTGGTACACGGCGAAGTGACCCGCGGCGAGATCGACGTGTTCGACCGCGAAAAGGTGTTTATCGATGAGCACCTGACCCGCGTGGTCGCGCGCTTCCCGACGCTGAAAGTGGTGTTCGAACACATCACCACCGGCGACGCGGTGCAGTTCGTCAACAGTGCCCCGGCCAACGTCGGCGCCACCATCACCGCCCACCATTTGCTCTACAACCGCAACCATATGCTGGTTGGCGGCATCCGCCCGCACTTCTATTGCCTGCCGATTCTCAAGCGCAATGTGCACCAGGAAGCCCTGCTCGACGCCGCCACCAGCGGCAGCGCCAAGTTTTTCCTCGGCACCGACTCGGCACCCCATGCCCAGCATGCCAAGGAAGCCGCTTGCGGCTGCGCCGGTTGCTATACCGCCTATGCGGCGATCGAGTTGTATGCCGAAGCGTTCGAGCAGCGCAATGCGCTGGACAAGCTGGAAGGATTCGCCAGCAAGAACGGCCCGGATTTCTACGGCCTGCCACGCAATACCGACACCATTACCCTGGTCCGTGAAGAATGGACTGCCCCGACCAGCTTGCCGCTTGGCGAGCACAGTGTCGTCCCGCTGCGCGCCGGTGAAAAACTGCGCTGGCGCCTGCTGGAGCAAAACGCGTGAGTGAAGACAACTACGACGACGAACTGGAAGGCGGCGGCAGCAATTCGCGCCACCCCATGGCGGCACGTTTTCGCGGCTATCTGCCGGTGGTCGTCGATGTCGAGACCGGCGGTTTCAACTCCGCTACCGACGCACTGCTGGAAATTGCTGCAGTCACCGTGGGCATGGATGAAAAGGGGTTTCTGTTTCCGGAGCACACCTACTTCTTCCGGATCGAGCCGTTTGAAGGTGCCAATATCGAGCCGGCGGCGCTGGAGTTCACCGGGATCAAACTGGATCACCCACTGCGTATGGCAGTGAGCGAGGAGTCGGCGCTCACCGATATCTTCCGTGGCATCCGTAAAGCGCTGAAGGCCAATGGCTGCAAGCGCGCGATTCTGGTCGGCCATAACAGTAGCTTCGACCTGGGCTTCCTCAATGCGGCGGTCGCTCGCAATGACTTGAAGCGCAACCCGTTCCACCCCTTCTCCAGCTTCGATACCGCTACCCTCGCCGGCCTCGCCTATGGGCAGACGGTGTTGGCGCGCGCCTGTCAGGCGGCCGGGATGGATTTCGATGGCCGGGAAGCGCATTCGGCGCGTTACGACACCGAGAAGACTGCCGAGCTGTTCTGCGGCATCGTCAACCGCTGGAAAGAGCTCGGCGGATGGCAGGATTTCGACGACTGATCCTGTTGGTTTCCAACAAAAACCCGGCCTTGGTGCCGGGTTTTTTATTACCTGCCCATCGGCGCTTTACCGTTTATCGGTCCGCGGGAATATCCGCGCCAATCGCCCTCCAGCGCTTTGACAAGCGTTCTCATTAACATTAGTATCCTTCGCATCACGCCATATTGAGTTTTGGGCCTTTTATGTACGTATGCCTTTGCATGGGTGTCACCGACGGTCAGATCCGCGATGCAATCAATGAAGGTTGCTGCAGCTACCGCGATGTTCGTAACGCTCTGGAAGTTGCCAGCCAATGCGGGAAATGCGCGACCCTGGCCAAGCAGGTAGTTCGCGAAACCCTCACCGAAGTGCAAAGCAGCCAGGCCGCCCTCGCCTACCCAGCAAATTTTGTCATGGCATAAAGTAGTCAGATTCTGAAAACCGGACCTAGTGTCCGGTTTTTTTATGCCCAAAATTCAAGCAGTTAGCGCCAAGACGCAGAAATAAAACATTCGTATTCGGTTTTAATTTTCGTTTAAATTCAAACACTTACATTTGACAGTCGAAATTCGCAGGGTCAGACTCTCAGGCTATCACTCCCTTGCACGGCAGGACCCCGACATGAAAGGCGACAAGAAAGTCATCCAGCACCTCAATAAAATCCTCGGCAACGAGCTGGTCGCCATCAACCAATACTTCCTGCATGCGCGCATGTATGAAGACTGGGGCCTGAAAAAGCTGGGCGAGCACGAGTACCACGAGTCCATCGATGAGATGAAACACGCGGACAAGCTGATCAAACGCATTCTGTTCCTTGAAGGCCTGCCAAACCTGCAAGATCTCGGCAAGATCCTGATCGGTGAGAACACCAAGGAAATGCTGGAGTGCGACCTGAAGATCGAGCACAAAGCGCATATCGATCTGAAAGAAGCCATCGCTTACTGCGAAAGCATTTCCGACTACGCCAGCCGTGAACTGCTCGAAGAGATTCTCTGCTCCGAGGAAGATCACATCGACTGGCTGGAAACCCAGCTCAGCCTGATCGATAAAGTCGGCCTGCAGAACTACCTGCAATCGCAGATGGACGAGTGATTCGTCAGGCATAAAAAAGCCCCGCAGATGCGGGGCTTTTTATTTACTGCGTTTGATCAGGCGTCCGCTTTGGCGGAGGCTGCCTTGACCAGGGTTTGCAGCTCACCCTTTTCAAACATCTCGACCATGATGTCGCTGCCACCAACCAACTCACCACCAACCCACAGTTGCGGGAAGGTTGGCCAGTTGGCGTATTTTGGCAGGTTGGCGCGGATTTCCGGGTTCTGCAGGATGTCGACATAAGCGAATTTCTCGCCGCATGCCATGACCACCTGGGCCGCCTTCGACGAGAAGCCGCATTGCGGAGCGTTCGGCGAGCCTTTCATGTACAGCAGGATGGCGTTGTTAGCGATCTGCTCTTTGATAGTTTCGATGATATCCATGGGTACCTCAGCACTAAGGCCTGTCTGATCAACTCGCCGACTCACGGGCCGACACGGTGGCGGGCATTGTAACGGAAAGCCGCGCGCTTGGCGCGACCCTCCTATCGTCGTAATCCGCAGACGTTGTAGGCCAATCAGGCCGCCGCCACTACCACCGGCACCCCATTCAACGCCGCGTTGCCAGACAGCACGTCCAGCTGACGTTCATCGGTCAGGTCATTGGCGCTGGCACCCGGTTGCGCGCTGGCAATCGCCATCTGTACGCCTGGGCGGCCGTGACCCCAGCCGTGGGGCAGACTGACCACGCCTTGCATCATGTCATCGCTGCCCGCCACTTCCACTTCGATCATGCCGACCCGCGAACGCACGCTGACCAACTGGCCATCGATGAGCGAGCGGCTGGCCATATCCTGCGGATTCATCAGCAATTGATGGCGCGGCTTGCCTTTCACCAGACGGTGATAGTTGTGCATCCAGGAGTTGTTGCTGCGTACATGGCGACGGCCGATCAGCATCAGTTCATCGGCCTTGGGCGCTGGCTGGGCGGCGAAGCGTGCCAGGTCGTTGAGGAGAATCTGCGGTGCCGCCTGCACGGTTTTGCTCGGGGTTTTCAGGCGCTCCAGCAGATTGGCTTTCAGTGCGCCCAGATCGAGACCGTGGGGATGCTCGCGGAGTTTGGCCACCGACAGTTTGTGCTCGGACTTGTCGCCATACAGGCCAAAGCGCAGGCCCATGTCGATCATCTGCGCCGGCTCGATGGTCGGCTTCAGCTCGGTGCCGTTCTTCGCCGCGAAGGCCTTGGCCAGGCCGACGAAAATCTCCCAGTCGTGCAAGGCACCAGCCGGCTTGGCCAGCACCGGCTCGTTGAAGCGGGTGACATTGCGCACGGCGAACACGTTGAAGGTGGTGTCGTAATGATCGTGCTCCAGCGGAGCCGTAGGCGGCAGGATCAGGTCGGCGTAACGGGTGGTTTCGTTGATATAGAAGTCGATGCACAGCATAAATTCGAGGCCATCCAGGGCCTGCTCCAACTGCCGGCCGTTGGGGGTCGATAACACCGGGTTGCCGGCCACCGTCACCAGGGCGCGAATCTGTCCTTCCCCTGGGGTCAGCATCTCTTCGGCCAACGCGGATACCGGCAGCTCGCCGCCGTACTCCGGCAATGCCGAAACCCGGCTTTGCCAGCGATTGAAATGGCCGCCCGAGGTGGTTGCCACCAGGTCCACAGCCGGCTCGGTGCAGAGCACGCCGCCAACCCGGTCGAGGTTGCCGGTGACCAGGTTGATCAGTTGCACCACCCACTGGCACAGGGTGCCGAATACCTGGGTGGAAACCCCCATACGGCCATAACACACCGCCTTGTCGGCACCCGCGAAGTCCCGGGCCAATTGCCGGATGGTGTCGGCCGGCACACCACAACGGGCGCTCATGGCCTCGGCCGTAAAGGCAGCCACCGCCTTACGCACCTCCTCCACGCCATCGATGGGCAAGTGGCTAGTGCGAGTCAGGCCCTCTTCGAACAGGGTATTGAGCACACCAAACAGCAGCGCCGCATCCTGCCCGGGCCGGACAAAAATATGTTGATCGGCAATCGCCGCCGTCTCGCTGCGGCGCGGGTCGACCACCACCACTTTGCCACCACGGGCCTTGATCGCCTTCAGCCGTTTTTCCACGTTGGGCACGGTCATGATGCTGCCGTTGGAGGCCAACGGGTTGCCGCCGAGAATCAGCATGAAATCGGTATGGTCGATATCGGGGATCGGAATCAGCAGACCATGGCCGTACATCAAATGGCTGGTCAGGTGATGGGGCAACTGGTCCACCGAGGTGGCCGAATAACGGTTGCGAGTTTTCAGTTGGCCGAGAAAGTAATTGCTGTGGGTCATCAGCCCGTAGTTATGCACACTCGGGTTGCCCTGGTAGATGGCCACCGCGTTCTGCCCGTGGCGCGCCTGAATATCGGCAAGGCGACTGGCCACCAATTCAAACGCCTCCTCCCACTCGATGGCTTGCCATTCACTGCCAACGCGGCGCATGGGTTGGCGCAAGCGATCGGGGTCGTGCTGGATATCTTGCAGGGCCACCGCCTTGGGGCAGATATGGCCGTTGCTGAAGCTATCTTGCGCGTCGCCCTTGATAGAAAGGATCTGCTGACTGCCGTCAGCCAGGGTTTCGGTTTCGATGCTAAGGCCACAAATGGCCTCGCACAGATGACATGCACGGTGATGGAGGGTCTTGGTCATGGCCTAGCCTCATTTTTATTTGGGACGACCAATCAGGTCGGTAAGCGTCGACTATGGAGTGCCCGACCGGCCTTCGCCATCAGCCTAAGCCCCGTGAATCGGGGCTTATCAGGCCTACCCATACACTCGTTCAGACGCCGACTACAGCAATTCTCAGCTGCGAACCACGGCGCGTTTCGGCGGATATATGCCATTTATATCGATAACAACGCCTTCGCTAGTCGCATTACTCAAACAAAGTGCGTATCTTTAGACCACTGTGCTGCATGTGTACCGCGAATCGCAACCTGGTGTTTAGATCTCGATCCAACCATCTACACGTATTCCGATAACTCTTTGCACTCAGTACTGGCTGGGCCTGAAGCCCGCCGCAATCCACTCTGTTCAAGGATCTACACCATGGCTAATCGCGAAACTGGTACCGTTAAATGGTTCAACGATGAAAAAGGCTTCGGCTTCATCACTCCAAGCAACGGCGGCGCTGACCTGTTCGTGCACTTCAAAGCTATCCAATCCGATGGCTTCAAAAGCTTGAAAGAAGGTCAGACCGTATCTTTCGTGGCCGCTAAAGGCCAGAAAGGCATGCAAGCTGAAGAAGTACAGGTAGTCTAAGACTCCCCGCGCTTCATAAAAAAACCCCGCTTCGGCGGGGTTTTTTTATGCCTGGCGTTTGACGCTTTTCCCTTCGCCGATGCCGCTGCCGGGTTTGCCAATGCCCGTAGCCGCAGTGTACAAAGGCTGCCCTCAGGCGCTACCGGGCGCAGCAAATCGCCTGGTTTGAGACATCTTGTACAAGCGTCGCTCCGGTCGAAGATGACATGAGGCGACATTTCCTTATAAGATCCGGCCTCCCCATATTCGTCGCACCGTGCGGCCCCCAGCCGCTGGTAGAGCCTTTTTTTTCGTGAAAACCCAAGGCTTGCTCACCAGCGCAATCGTTGTACAAAAGGTAGTTAATGATGAGCGCAAGACACTTTCTCTCGCTAATGGACTGCACGCCCGATGAACTTCTGGGCCTGATCCGTCGTGGCATCGAGCTGAAGAGCCTGCGCAATCGAGGCATCCTTTTCGAACCCCTGAAAAACCGCGTGTTGGGCATGATCTTCGAGAAGGCCTCAACCCGCACCCGCCTGTCGTTCGAAGCCGGCATGATCCAGTTCGGCGGCCAGGCCATCTTTCTCTCGCCGCGCGACACCCAGTTGGGCCGTGGCGAGCCGATCAGCGATGCGGCCATCGTGATGTCGCGCATGCTCGATGCGGTGATGATCCGCACCTTTGCCCACAGCACCCTCACCGAATTCGCCGCTCATTCGCGTGTGCCGGTGATCAATGGCCTGTCGGACGACCTGCACCCCTGCCAGCTGCTGGCCGATATGCAAACCTATCTGGAGCTGCGCGGCTCGATCAAGGGCAAGACCGTGGCCTGGATCGGCGATGGCAACAATATGTGCAACAGCTACATCGAAGCGGCCCAACAGTTCGACTTCCAACTGCGTATCGCCTGCCCACAGGGTTACGAGCCGAATCCAAGCTTTATCGCCCAGGCCGGCGAACGCGTGACCATTGTCCGCGACCCGGTTGAAGCCGTGGCCGGTGCCCACTTGGTAAGCACCGACGTGTGGACCTCCATGGGCCAGGAAGAAGAAGCGGCCGAGCGACTGGCCCTGTTCAAGCCTTATCAGGTCACCCGCGCCCTCCTCGACCAGGCCGCCAGCGACGTGCTCTTCCTGCATTGCCTGCCCGCCCATCGTGGCGAGGAAATCAGCGAAGATCTGCTCGACGATCCGCGCTCCGGTGCCTGGGATCAAGCTGAGAACCGTCTGCACGCGCAGAAGGCGCTGCTGGAAATGCTGGTCGAGCCCGGCTACCGCCCGGCATGAGTGCTGGCCCGCTGTTAACCCTGCGCGACCTCAGCTGCGGCTACCGCGATCATCCCGTGGTGCAGCAGCTGAACCTGCAATTGAATGTCGGGGATATCGGCTGCCTGCTCGGCCCCTCGGGCTGCGGCAAAACCACCACGCTGCGCGCCATTGCCGGTTTCGAACCAGTGCTCAGTGGTGAAATCCAGTTGGCCGACACCCTGCTGTCGCGCGCCGGATTTACCCTGGCGGCGGAAAAGCGCCGCATCGGCATGGTGTTCCAGGACTACGCCCTGTTCCCACACCTGACGGTGGCCGACAACGTCGCCTTCGGTATTCGCCAGCAGGCCAACTGCGCGCAGGTCACTGCCGAGCTGCTGGAACTGGTGAAGCTCTCGACCTTGAGCAAGCGCTATCCCCACGAGCTTTCCGGCGGCCAGCAGCAGCGCGTGGCGCTGGCCCGCGCCCTGGCACCGGAACCGCAACTGCTGCTGCTCGATGAGCCCTTCTCCAACCTCGACAACGAGCTGCGCCGGCGGCTTAGCCAAGAAGTTCGCGAGATCCTCAAGGCCCGCGGTACCAGTGCCATTCTGGTGACCCACGACCAGGAAGAAGCCTTCGCGGTCAGCGATCAGGTCGGGGTGTTCAAGGAGGGTCACCTGGAGCAATGGGACACGCCCTACAACCTTTACCACCGGCCGCAGACCCCCTTTGTCGCCAGCTTTATTGGCCAGGGTTATTTTATTCGCGGCGAAATGCTGACCCGCGAATCGGTGCAAACCGAGCTAGGTGTGGTGGGCTGTCAGCCCCGCGATTGGCCGAGCGGTAGCCCGGTGGAGGTTTTGCTGCGCCCGGATGACATCGCCTTCGCCGACCAGGCCGAGCAGCAAGCGCTAGTCCTGAGCAGCAGCTTCCTCGGCTCCAGCACCCTGTATCGCCTGCGTCTGGCCACTGGTGGGCATGTCGAAGCGTTATTCCCCAGCCATGTGCAGCACCAGGCCGGCGAGCATGTCGGCGTGCGCCTGGCCGCCGAACAGGTGGTGACCTTCGCCGCCCCGGGCAGTCAGCTCTAAAGCACCACCACCTGATCGCGGCCATTGTCCTTGGCCTGGTACAGCGCGCGATCGCCGCGCTGCATGGTGGTCTGCCAGGGTTCCGGGCTGATGTAACGGCTGATGCCCACCGACAGGGTCATACGCAACTGGGCCAAGCCTTCCCACTGGGTAACGCTGAGGGTCTGGCGCAAACGCTCCATGGCATGCAGCGCGCCGATTTCGTTGGTGTTGGAAAGCACCAGCAAAAACTCCTCACCGCCCATACGGGCAACGAAATCCACATCGCGGACTACCCGCTGCAGAATCGTCGCCAACTGGCACAGCACCGCGTCGCCCCCGGCATGTCCATAGGCATCGTTGACGTGTTTGAAGAAGTCCAGATCGATCAGGCACAGAACAAAATCGTAGGTGCCGCGATCAGCCAGGGCCTTTTGCTGATCCAGCACCTCGTTGGCAAAGCGACGGTTGTAGAGGCCGGTGAGCTCGTCGGTGATCGCCAGTTGCTGAATTCGCTCCAGGGCTATCTGGAGGTCGCGATTGCGCTCTTGAAGAATATCGCGCAGACGGCTCATCTCCAGGCCAAGCATGGACACGCCGGCAATCAACACAAAAAACGCCGGCGCGCGAATCGCCTCCACATGCCAGTCGAACACCACCCCGCGATGCATCAGCGCCGCCATCAGCAGGCCGTAGCACACCGCGGTAAACAGGCCGATGCGAATAAAACCGCGCAGATCGAGGCGGAAGGCACCGAACATCAGCACCACCAGCACCATCATCAGAAATAGCGAACGCAGACTGTCGGCGAAGTACACGCTGACAAAGATCACGCCAATGGCCCAGCCCATCTGTGGCAAGGTCAGGCTGGGATCATGAAAGCGCAGGTTGAGATTGAACCAGGTCAGGGCCAGAAAAGCGCCCATGCTGGCCAGCACGGCGATGGTCAGCAGCAACATGCCGGCCACCGTCAGTTGCATAAAGCCACCAGCGAATGCCAGCCAGCACAACAGCAGATAGCCCAGGGAGGCACTGCTGGCTAACAGAATCCGGCGTACACGCAACAGTTGTTGGCGAGACGGCATCGGCGGGTCCTTCTCCGTAAGGATCGTTAGCGCAGTATAACCACCCGAGTGTTTGCCGCCCGCCTCGTCAACAGAAGCACGTCACAGATGCAAACGGCCACTGGCCACCAGTACGGCGTGGCCGGCGATTTTCACCCGCTCGCCATCCAGCCGGCAGAACAGCTCGCCGCCACGGGCCGAGCACTGGAAGGCATTCAGCTCGGCCTTGCCCAGGCGCGCTGCCCAGTAGGGAATCAGGCTGCAATGGATCGAACCGGTCACTGGGTCTTCATCGATGCCGATGGCGGGGGCGAAGTAGCGGGAAACGAAATCGTGCTGCTGCCCGGGGGCGGTAACCATCATGCCCAGCCAGGGCAACTGCGCCACGGCAGCCAGATCGGGCTGGCAATCGCGCACCTGCTGCTCGTTTTCGACCACCACCAGCAACTCTTTGCCGGTATCCAGCACCTCGACGATGGGCGCATTCACCGCCGCCTTGATCGCCTCACTGGCAGCGATCACCTTGCCCGGCAGCGTGGGGAAATCCAGCACCAGGCGCTCGCCGTCACGGCTGACGCTAAGGGCACCGGACTGGCAGATGAAGTCCAACTGCAGCGCGGTTTCGCCATGCAGGTTGAACAAAGCATAAGCGCTGGCCAGGGTGGCATGACCGCACAGCGGCACTTCACAGGTAGGGGTAAACCAGCGGATGTGCCAGACCGCGCCTTCCTTCACCACAAAAGCGGTTTCCGCCAGGTTGTGCTCGGCGGCAATCGCCTGCATGCGCGCCTCGTCCAGCCAGCTGTCCAGGCGGTAGACAATTGCCGGGTTGCCGGCAAACGGCTGCTGGGTAAAGGCATCGATCTGATGGAAGTCGAGGGACATGGGCGCGCTCCTTGGCAGGGAAAGGCACCCAAGATACCGACTTGCCAGCACGCCGGCCTTATACAGCCGACGCTTTTTGCAGCGTTACAGCGCTCAACCTTCGCTGCGTACCCGCTTCACCGCATCCAGCCAGCCGGCGTAAAGCTTTTCCCGGTGGGCGGTGGCCATGCGTGGGCCGAACAGGTGCTGGCGATGCCAGTGCTGGGCGATGGCCTGCAGGTCCGGGTAAATGCCAGCCTGCAGCCCCGCCAGATAGGCCACGCCCAGGGCGGTGGTTTCCGTGACCTGGGGACGCTCCACCGGCACGCCGAGAATATCGGCGAGAAATTGCATCACCCAGTTGTTCTCCACCATACCGCCATCCACCCGCAGCGAGCTGGGTGCGGCCGCGCCATCCTGCCCCATGGCGACCAGCAGGTCGCGGGTCTGGTAGCACACCGACTGCAGGCCAGCGGTAACGATTTCCTTGATGCCGGTGTCACGGGTCAGGCCGAAGATCGCGCCGCGGGCTTTCGGGTCCCAGTACGGCGCACCCAGGCCGGTAAAGGCCGGCACCAGAAACACCCCACTGGCATCGCCGGTCTGCTCGGCCAGGGCTTCGGTATCGCGGGCATGGCTGATCAGCTTGATGCCATCGCGCAGCCACTGCACCGCAGCGCCGGCAACAAAGATGCTGCCTTCCACCGCATAGGTCACTTCGCCCTTGAGGCGATAACCCACGGTGGTCAGCAAGCGGTTCTGCGATACCACCGGGGTTTTGCCGGTGTTCTGGATCATAAAACAGCCGGTGCCGTAGGTGCTTTTCACCATGCCCGGTTCAAAGCACGCCTGGCCGACCAGCGCCGCCTGTTGATCGCCAGCCATGCCCAGCACCGGAATGCTGGCACCGAACCAGTTGGCATCGGTGGTGCCGAAGTCGGCCGCGCAGTCCAGCACCTCGGGCAGCACGCTGGCGGGAATCTCGAACAGCGCCAGCAGGTCGGTATCCCATTGCTGGGTATGGATATTGAACAGCATGGTTCGCGAGGCGTTGCTGGCGTCGGTTTTATGCGACTTGCCGCCCGTCAGGCGCCAGAGCAGAAAGCTGTCGACGGTGCCGAAACGCAGCTCACCGCGCTCGGCGCGCTCACGGGCACCGGGAACCTGCTGGAGAATCCAGCGCAGCTTGGTGGCAGAGAAATAGGGGTCGATCAACAGGCCGGTCTTGGCCGCCACCGTGGCTTCATGGCCGGCGTCCTTCAGGCCGGCGCAGTAATCGGCGGTACGCCGGTCTTGCCAGACGATGGCCGGGTGGATCGGCGTACCGGTGGCGGCGTCCCACACCAGAGTGGTTTCGCGCTGGTTGGTGATGCCGATGGCCGCCACTTCCGAGGCATTCAGGCCACTCTGGCGCAGAGCATCGCGACAGACTTTCAAAGTGGTGAGCCAGAGATCTTCACCGTCGTGCTCGACCCAGCCGTCTTTGGGGAAGTACTGCTTGAATTCCTGTTGCGCGCGAGCCACCGGCAAGCCCTGGGCACTGAACACAATCGCGCGGCTGCTGGTGGTGCCTTGGTCGATGGCAAGAAGGTACTGGGACATCTGCGCTTCCTTATTATTTTTCGTTAGGACATCGCCAGGGGCGAACCTGCTGAGGTGTTGCTTACTCGCGACCAATCGGGGCGAAGGTGCCCTGGCAATGTGCGGCCAGCACATCGGCCGCCAACTGCACTTCCAGACCGCGACGTCCGGCACTCACATAAATGCTCGGGTACTGCTTGGCGCTTTCATCGATAAAGGTGCGCAGGCGCTTCTTCTGCCCCAAGGGGCTGATCCCACCGAGCAAATAACCGGTGGAACGCTGCGCTGCGGCCGGGTCGGCCATCTCGGTTTTCTTCACCCCGGCGGCATGGGCCAGGGCCTTGAGATCCAGGGTACCGGCCACCGGCACCACCGCGACTAACAAATCGCCTTTTTCGCTGGCCGCCAGCAGCGTCTTGAAGACGCGCGCAGGGTCCAGACCCAGTTTTTCCGCCGCCTCCAGACCGTAGGAAGCGGCCTTGGGGTCGTGGCTGTAACTCAGCACCTGGTGCTCGGCGCGGGCTTTTTTCAACAGGTCGATGGCTGGGGTCATGTTCGAATGTGAAAATAATCGGGCAAAGTTCGCGTACCTTAGAGGCAGACCTGGCAAAAGTCGAGCGCCACGGGCGGTGCCATGGCCCGCGCCCATCGGCCTATAATGCCGCGCAAAACAAGGAAGCCCTTATGACCCTGGCGCCCCGACAGCAAGACATCCTCGACCTCGCCCGCGAACGCGGTTACGTCAGTATCGACGAGCTGGCGCAAGCCTTTGCCGTGACCCCGCAAACCATTCGCCGCGACATCAACCAGCTTGCCGAACAGGGCCTGCTGCGCCGCACCCACGGCGGTGCCGCCAGTGAAGCCTCGAGCACACAGAACACCGCCTACGCCATGCGCGCCGGGCTGATGCGCGATGAAAAGCAGCGTATCGCCGAGGCCATTGCCGCCCAGGTGCCCGACCACGCCTCGGTGTTTATCAATATCGGCACCACCACCGAAGCCATCGCCCGCGCCCTGCTCAACCACCGGGGTTTGAAGGTCATCACCAACAACCTGCATGTGGCCGCACAGCTCAGCGACAAGGCCGATTTCGAAGTACTGGTGGCCGGCGGTACGGTGCGCAGCGACGGCGGCATCGTTGGCCAGACGGCGGTGGATTTTATCCAGCAGTTCAAGGTCGACTTCGCCCTGATGGGCATCAGCGGCATCGATGATGACGGCAGCCTGCTGGACTTCGATTACCAGGAAGTGCGGGTTTCCCAAGCCATCATCGACAACGCCCGGCAAGTGCTGCTGGCCGCAGACTCCAGCAAGTTCGGCCGCAATGCCGTGGTGCGCCTGGGCTCGATCAGCCTGATCAACCAGCTGTTCACCGACCGCGCCCCCTCCGCCGCCCTCGCTCGCCTGCTGGCGCAGCATAAGGTCCAGCTGAAGCTGGTCTGAGCTTTCCCCGCGATGCCTCCAGTGACCATTCGGCATGCCAGCGCACGCCCGGCTGGCCAGTGGCAAAACATTCGGCTACCATTTTCGAAATCGAACATAACAACGTTCACTTTCGACTTCAGAGGCCTGCCATGCGCGCAACGCAGAACCCCACCAGCTCGGTTGCTGAAATCTATGACGTCGCCGTGGTTGGCGGCGGCATCAATGGTGTGGGGATTGCCGCCGACGCAGCAGGTCGTGGTTTGTCGGTGTTCCTTTGCGAAAAAGACGATCTGGCGCAACACACCTCCTCCGCCAGCAGCAAACTGATCCACGGTGGCCTGCGCTACCTCGAACACTACGAATTCCGACTGGTACGCGAGGCCCTCGCCGAACGCGAGGTGCTGCTGGCCAAGGCCCCGCATATCGTCAAACCCATGCGTTTTATTCTTCCCCACCGCCCGCACCTGCGTCCGGCGTGGATGATTCGTGCCGGGCTGTTTCTCTACGACCACCTCGGCAAACGGAAAAAGCTGGCAGGTTCACGCGGTCTGCGCTTTGGTGCCGGCAGCCCGCTGAAAGCCGAGATCAGCCGCGGTTTCGAATACTCCGATTGCTGGGTGGACGATGCCCGTCTGGTAGTTCTCAATGCCATGGCCGCCCGCGAACAGGGCGCGCATATTCACACCCGCACCCGCTGCGTCAGCGCCCGGCGCAGCAAAGGCCTGTGGCATATCCATCTGGAGCGCGCCGACGGCAGCCTCTATTCGATTCGCGCCCATGCGCTGGTCAATGCCGCTGGGCCATGGGTCGCGCGCTTTATTCAGGACGATCTGCAGCAAAAATCGCCCTATGGCATTCGCCTGATCCAGGGCAGCCATATCATCGTGCCGCGCCTGTTCGATGGTGAGCAGGCCTATATTCTGCAGAACGAAGACCGCCGCATCGTCTTCGCCATTCCCTATCTGGAACGTTTCACCCTGATCGGCACCACCGACCGCGAGTACCAGGGCGACCCGGCCCAGGTGGCGATCAGCGCCGAAGAAACCCAGTACCTGCTGGATGTGGTCAACGCCCACTTCAAACAATCCATCAGCCAGGCGGATATTCTGCACACCTACTCTGGCGTACGGCCGCTGTGTGATGACGAATCGGACGACCCGTCGGCCGTCACCCGCGACTACACCCTGGCCCTCTCCGCCCACCCCGGCGAAGCGCCATTGCTCTCGGTGTTCGGCGGCAAACTGACCACCTACCGTAAGCTGGCCGAGTCGGCCATGGGCCAGCTGGCACCCTTCTTCAGCAAGATGCAGGCAAGCTGGACCGCCACCTCGCCACTGCCCGGCGGTGAGCAGATGAGCAGCCGCAGCGCCCTGGTGGAAAGCCTGTGCAGCCAGTACGGCTGGCTGCCCACCCAGGTCGCCCGCCGCTGGGCCAGCACCTACGGCAGCCGCAGCTTCGCGCTGCTGGATGGTGCCACCAGCCTGGAAGACCTCGGCGAACATATGGGCACCGGCCTGTATGCCCGCGAAGTGGATTACCTGTGCCGCGAAGAATGGGCTCGCGATGCCGCCGATATTCTCTGGCGGCGCAGCAAGCTTGGGCTGTTTATGACCCCCGGGCAGCAAGCGCGGTTGACCACCTACCTGGAAAGCCCGCAGGGAGTGCATGCGGCGTGAACTGAATCTATGTGTGTGCTTGGCAAGACCTCTGCCCCGCCATTTGGCGGGGCTTTTTTATGGAAGTTGTCGAGCGAGCCAGATCGGTATAAGGCCGCTAAAGATCAAAACCTCGCGGCGAAAGCCGCTCCCGCAGAGAACGCATGTCCACCTGGGAGGGCTTTAGCCGCGATGCCTTTGCTGGTTGCCAGACAAAAAAACGCCCAGCAAACCGGGGCTGGTTTGCCAGGCAGTTACACCCAGGAGCGCGGGTGTCAAAGGAGGAGTTTCAGTGCTGCATCAGGCCACTTGCGCCAACTGCGCCTTGGCCTGATTCAAGCCTTTTTCCATAAATTCGCCGCCCAGGTTCAGCCCCTCGGCGTGGATAAATTGCACCTCGTGGATGCCGACAAACCCCAGGGCCTGCCGCAGATAGGGTTCTTGATGGTCCGCCGCGCTGCCGGCGTAGATACCGCCACGGGACGTCAGCACATAGGCGCGTTTGCCGGTGAGCAGACCCTGCGGGCCGGTATCGGTGTATTTGAAGGTGACGCCAGCGCGCAGCACATGGTCGAGCCAGGATTTCAGGGTGCTGGGGATGGTGAAGTTATACATAGGCGCAGCCAGCACCAGTACGTCGGCGGCCAGCAGCTCATGGGTCAGGGTATTGGAGCGGGCCAGGGCGG
This sequence comes from Pseudomonas sp. TE3786, assembly GCF_054057335.1. Taxonomy (NCBI): domain Bacteria; kingdom Pseudomonadati; phylum Pseudomonadota; class Gammaproteobacteria; order Pseudomonadales; family Pseudomonadaceae; genus Pseudomonas; species Pseudomonas sp. TE3786. Next base: position 226,808 of record NZ_JBSRZF010000005.1, on the reverse strand, counting down.
CTTTTTCGGCGTCGCTCTGCTGCTCGGCCGGGGTCATCCAACCGCCGAGCAAGTCCATGTCCAGGTGCGGCACTTGCTGCACCGCCAGGTCACGCACGGTAATGGTGTCGCCTGGGTGTGCGGCCTGCCATTGCGTAATAAATTGTGCGGTGAGTTCGCGCGATACCGAGCCCTGTTGGCGGGCGCTGCTTTCGATGACCAGAACCTGGGACATAAGACTGACTCCATCTGCGTTGTGCGTTGATGAAGCAAGGTTACGGTCATCGATATTGATTAAAAAGAGGAAAAAACCGCTGCAACCAATCTATTAATTTGATTTATCCCCCGGCTAACTCTAGGCTTGCCTCACACCGGCTTGCAGGTGACCTTGATGCGCATCTTGATCACTTGCGAGGTGAAGCGCCCGGTCAGCAGCGCGTCTTTACCCGGCGGCAGGGTGACCTTGCGGCTGCGGGGTGCTTCCGGCCCATTGCGGAACACCGCTTTGCATTCCGCCGCCGCCTGACCGTAGTTGTACAACTGAACTGCGCCCATATTGAAGTCGACCTCTTGGGTCGATGCCGACACCTCGGCACCATTCATGGTCTTCTCCAGTTCGATGGGGAATGCCCGGGCGCTCAGCGAGAAGGCACTCAAGGGCAGTGCAAGCAGGGCAATAGAGACGATCTTATTCATTATTGGGCTCCAAACGGGAACCCAGCTTAGGACAAGAGGATGCGAGGATGAAAGCGCCCCGGGTAACCCTGGATCAATGGCGAACCCTGCAAGCGGTGGTCGACCACGGTGGTTTCGCCCAGGCGGCCGAGGCGCTGCACCGTTCGCAATCGTCGGTGAGTTACACCGTGGCGCGCATGCAGGAGCAGCTCGGTGTACCGCTGCTGCGCATCGATGGGCGCAAGGCCGTGCTGACCGAAGCCGGCGATGTGCTGCTGCGCCGCTCGCGGCAACTGGTGAAAAACGCCAGCCAGCTGGAAGACCTTGCCCACCATATGGAACAGGGCTGGGAAGCCGAGGTGCGTTTGGTTGTCGATGCCGCCTACCCCAACGCCCGCCTGGTGCGCGCCCTCACCGCTTTTATGCCGCAGAGCCGTGGCTGCCGGGTGCGCTTGCGTGAGGAGGTGCTGTCCGGGGTCGAAGAAGTGCTCAAGGACGGCATTGCCGACCTGGCCATCAGTGGCTTCAATATTCCCGGCTTTCTCGGTTCGGAAATGAGCGCGGTGGAGTTCGTCGCCGTCGCCCACCCTGAACATGCCCTGCACCGTTTGCAGCGGGAAATCAGCTTCCAGGATCTGGAATCGCAAATGCAGGTGGTGATTCGCGACTCCGGGCGTCAACAGCCCCGTGATGTCGGTTGGCTGGGTGCCGAGCAGCGCTGGACCGTCGGCAGCCTGGCCACCGCCGCCACCTTTGTCGCCAGTGGCCTGGGCTTCGCCTGGCTGCCCCGCCACCTGATCGAGCGCGAGCTGCGTGAAGGCTTGCTCAAGGAATTGCCCCTGGACCGCGGCGGCAGTCGTCACCCGACCTTCTTCCTCTATACCAACAAGGACAAACCCCTGGGCCCGGCCACCCAGATACTGATCGAGTTGATCCGCAACTTCGACGCCGCGCCCTTGGACGCACCGTTTGCCTCACCCGCCATGCACAGCTGACCACACCCTTGCCAGGAGGCACCCATGCCGTATTTCGATCACGATGAATGCCAACTGCACTACGAAGAGTACGGCACCGGCAAGCCCCTGATTCTGGTGCACGGCCTGGGTTCCAGCACCCTGGATTGGGAGTATCAGATTCCGCAGCTGAGCAAGCACTACCGGGTGATCAGCCTGGATGTGCGCGGTCACGGCCGCTCGGACAAACCGCGGGAGAAATACAGCATCGCCGGCTTTGCCGAGGACGTCGCGGCGCTGATCGAACACCTGAATCTGCCGCCGGTGCATCTGGTGGGCATCTCCATGGGCGGCATGATCGGCTTTCAGCTGGCGGTGGACTATCCGCAACTGCTGAAGAGCCTGACCATCGTCAACAGCGGCCCGGAAGTGAAGATCAAACGCCCCCGGGATGCCCTGATGGTGGCGCAGCGCTGGACGCTGTCGCGCCTGCTCAGCCTAAACGTAATCGGCAAGAAACTCGGTCGGCTGCTGTTTCCCAAGGCCGAACAGGTGGAACTGCGCCTGAAGGTGGAACGGCGCTGGCCGATGAACGACAAGCGCGCCTACCTGGCCAGCCTCGACGCCATCATCGGCTGGGGCGTGCGGGAACGACTGGCGCGCATCATCTGTCCTACGCTGGTGGTTACGGCCGACCATGACTACACCCCGGTGGCAGTCAAACAGGCCTATGTCGATGAGCTGCCCAACGCCCGCCTGCTGGTGGTCGAAGACTCCCGACATGCCACCCCCATGGATCAACCCGAGTTCTTCAATGCCCAGCTGTTGGCATTCCTGGCCGAAGTGGACGGTTAAACTCCACGGCCTTTAAACGATGCGCTGTACCCAACACCCCATACCCATAACAGGTCTACCTCCATGTTGAAAAAAGCCACCCTCTTCGCCTGCTCCGTACTCTTTGCTGGCCACTTGTTCGCTGCCGAGAACACCCATGTACTGATCACCACCAGCCTCGGCGATATCGAAGTCGAACTGGAAGATGGCAAGGCGCCGATCAGCACCGCCAACTTCCTTGCCTATGTCGATAAAGGCTTCTACAGCAAAACCATTTTTCACCGGGTAATCCCCGGCTTCATGATTCAGGGCGGCGGTTTTGATACCGACATGCGCCAGAAAAACACCCAATCGCCGATCAAGAACGAAGCCGACAACGGCCTGCACAACGTGCGTGGCACCCTGGCCATGGCCCGGACCGGCGTGGTGGATTCGGCCACCAGCCAGTTCTTTATCAACCAGAAAGACAACGCCTTCCTCGACCACGGTGGCCGCGACTTCGGCTACGCGGTATTCGGCAAGGTGGTAAAGGGCATGGATATCGTCGACAAGATTTCCCAGGTGCCCACCGGCAGCTATGCCGGCATGAGCGACGTGCCGAATACGCCGGTGCTGATTCTGGCCGCCAAGCGTCTGTAAACCAGACGGCCCATGGATGGGCCGTCGCGGTGTAAAGAGAGAGGACCGAGATGTTTCGCCGTTTTGAACAACTGATCGACATCTTCCGCCCCGCTCCCAGCGAAGCGCCACCCACCGATGTTTGGCGCTTCTACCTGTACTTTCTTCGCCAGGCCTGGCCCAGCTTCCTTGCCCTGATGGTGGTTGGTCTGATCGTCGCGCTGATCGAAGTGGCGCTGTTCAGTTTTCTCGGCGATATCGTCGATTGGGCGCAAAGCACGCCCTCTGCCGAATTCTTCCGCCAGCATGGCACCGCCCTGCTGTGGATGGGCGCTGTCACCCTGCTGCTGCGGCCACTGTTCAACGGTCTGCATGGCCTGTTGGTGCACCAGACCATCAGCCCCAGCCTGACCAACCTGATTCGCTGGCAAAACCACAGCTACGTGCTCAAGCAGAGCCTGGGGTTTTTCCAGAACGACTTCGCCGGGCGTATCGCCCAACGCATCATGCAAACCGGCAATTCCCTGCGCGACTCCGCCGTGCAAGCCGTGGACGCACTCTGGCATGTGCTTATCTACGCCATCAGCAGCCTGGTGCTGTTCGCCGAGGCCGATTGGCGTCTGATGCTGCCGCTGTTGGCATGGATCCTCTGCTATATCGGCTCGCTGGTGTACTTCGTGCCGCGGGTGAAGGAACGTTCGGTGATCGCCTCCGAATCGCGCTCGAAACTGATGGGGCGGATCGTCGACGGCTACACCAATATCGCCACCCTCAAGCTGTTCGCCCACACCAACTTCGAACAGAACTACGCCCGCGAGGCGCTCAAGGAACAGAACGAAACCACGCAGATGGCCGGCCGCGTCGTCACCTTGATGGACGTGGTGATCACCTCCATGAACGGCGCGCTGATCGCCGGCACCACGGGCCTGGCGCTATGGCTATGGAGTCAGGGCCTGATTACGGTCGGTGCCATTGCCCTGGCCACTGGCCTGGTGATCCGCCTGATCAATATGTCCGGCTGGATCATGTGGGTGGTCACCGGCATTTTCGAAAATATCGGCACCGTGCAGGACGGCATGCAGACCATCGCCCAGCCACGCAACGTGCTCGATATCGCCCAGGCCCCGCGCCTGCAGGTGCCGCAGGGCGCGGTGAGCATGCGCAATGTCAGCTTCCACTATGGCAAAGGCCGCGGAATCATCAGCGGCCTGGACTTGGAGATTCGCGCCGGCGAGAAGATCGGTCTGATCGGGCCATCGGGCGCGGGCAAGTCCACCCTGGTCAATCTGCTGCTACGCCTGTACGACCTGGAAGGCGGCGAGATTCTGATTGATGGCCAGAACATTGCCGAGGTCGCTCAGGAAACATTGCGCGAACGCATCGGCATGGTGACCCAGGACACTTCCCTGCTGCACCGCTCGATCCGCGACAACCTGCGCTATGGCAAACCCGACGCCAGCGACCAGGAGCTCTGGGAAGCACTGCGCAAGGCGCGGGCCAGCGAGTTTGTTCCCGACCTCTCCGATGCTCAGGGGCGCTTTGGTTTCGATGCCCATGTGGGCGAACGCGGGGTGAAGCTCTCCGGCGGCCAACGTCAGCGCATCGCCATTGCCCGGGTGTTGCTCAAGAACGCGCCGATTCTGATCCTCGACGAAGCCACTTCGGCGCTGGACTCGGAAGTGGAAGCGGCCATTCAGGAAAGCCTGGAAACCCTGATGCAAGGTAAAACGGTAATTGCCATCGCCCACCGCCTGTCCACCATCGCCCGCATGGATCGCCTGGTGGTGCTGGATAAAGGGCGGATTGCCGAAAGCGGCACACATGCCGAACTGCTGGCGCAAAAGGGCTTGTATGCGCGGCTGTGGCATCACCAGACGGGTGGGTTTGTCGGTATTGATTAAAGGCATCGCGGCTGAAGCCGCTTTTACAGCTCGCACACACCTGTAGGAGCGGCTTCAGCCGCGATGCTTTTTATTTGATCCAATCCACCGCAAAATTAGATAGCCTGCTAACAATATCAATATCAGTGATCTGCACTACAACCAGCATCGATTTCTCCCGCAACGCCGCAACTGGTCAGATAGCCACAGCAACCCGCTATCGAGGACCACCATCATGAAAACCGCTGCAATTGCCGCGTTTGCTCTGATCGCTACCGCGCCCTTCGCGTTTGCCCAGAGTGTCCAAGCCACCAATTCCAAAGCCGGCGCCGATATTCCTACCGTGCAATACGAATACGGGATGGAGCTGGATGTGAAAAAAGTCCTGTCGCTCACCGACGTATCCAACGTGGCCGGTGTAGTCCCCGTCACCATGGTTTACCAAGACAGCCAGGGCCGCGTGCAGAAAGTGAAATACCTGGAACTGGGCGGTGCCGATGACCACAGCTGATTGCCTCGCCACTGCTGGTCTTTGCCACTAAGCAAGACCAGCAGCGACAAGCAGCAGCTCAAGCACGGGTATTTCCGACGAAAGATAGCTTGCTTCCTATTGTAATTAACCATAGTCTCAAAGCGCGACAACTTGTCGCACCCCAAGCCGCAAGAGTGAAGAAAGCCCCAATCCAAGCCTTCAACGCCGTACGGAAGGTTTCAGTTGCCGCTTTCATTCGACCCCCCACCGTTGAGGAAAGACCATCATGAAAATTGCGTCACTGGTTACCGCCGTTCTCTCCGGGTTTGCCCCGAGCGTATTTGCCGACGACCTGAACCCCACTCCAGGTGCTGGCCTGCCCACTGAGAAGTACCACTACGGTATGAAGGTCGACGTGGCCAAGGTGCTGCACCGTACCGATAACTCCGGCAAAACCGGCGTCGTTCCCGTCATCGTGGTTTACGAAGATAGCCTGGGCGAAGTACACAAACTGAAGTACCAGGAATGGGGCGGCCGCGCGCAGAACAGCTGAGCGCTCGCCCCCGAAACGATGGGTGGAGGCAAAACCGAAACCCATCATTACAAGCCAGTATTCTCCTGCCTGAATGGCAAGAGGCTTCTCGCCTCCTCGGCATACGCCCGAATCCCCTCCCGCTCATCCTGCAGAAAATTCGCCACGGCCTCCCGTAGCCCCGGGTGACAGAGGTAATGCCAGGACTGAGTAATCACCGGTTCAAAACCACGAATCAGCTTGTGTTCGCCCTGGGCACCGGCATCAAAACGCTGCAACCCCTGGCTGATCGCATAGTCCATGCCCTGGTAAAAACAGGTCTCGAAATGCAGGCGATCAAACTCCGCCAGGCAACCCCAATAGCGCCCATACAAACTGTCGCCGCCCACCAGACTGAAGGCCATGGCCACTGGCCGTGAACCTTGAACGGCAAATACCACGCGAATCGCCTCGGGCATCCGTTCAGCCAGCAGGCTGAAAAAGCTGCGAGTGAGATAAGGCGCTTGCCCACGCACCGCATAGGTATTGGCGTAGCAGGCATAGACAAAATCCCACTCGACCTCGCTCAACTGCCCGCCTTCGCGCCAGTCGAAACCGATGCCCTGCCCCGCCACCTGCTCGCGCTCCTTGCGCATCTGCTTGCGTTTGCGTGAGGCCAATACATCGAGGAAGTCGGCAAAATCGCGGTAAGCGCGGTTGCGCCAATGGAACTGGCAGCCCAAACGTTGCAGCCAGTTTTCCCGGCCATCGAGCAGGGCATTAGCCAACTCGTCGGTGAAATTGATATGCAGGCTGGACAGCCCTTGAGCCGGCAAATCTTCGGTCAACTGATTGAGCAATTGCGACGCGCTGTCGGGTAAGCCCAACAGTCGCGGTCCGGTCACCGGCGAGAACGGCACAGCACCGAGCAGCTTGGGGTAATAACGGATGCCGGCACGCTGACAGGCGTCGGCCCAGCCATGGTCGAACACGTATTCGCCGTAGGAATGGCTCTTCAGATAGGCCGGCAACGCCGCCTGCAACTCGCCCTGCTCGCTCAGCCAGACCCGATGGGAAGCCCGCCAGCCGCTGCGGCCGCCGATGCTGCCGCTGTCTTCCAATGCAGACAGAAACGCGTGGCGCAGAAACGGCTGAGACTCCGGCAGCAGTGCATCCCAGGCCTGGGCAGAGATGGCGGACAAGGAGTCGAGAATTTGCACAGGCATTGGCGGGTCCACGGCGGGTTAGACGGCCGGGACATCATAACGGCAGGATCAAAAAGACGTCTGCCTCCCTTGCATTGATCCCACGCCATTCGAGATCGAGCGAGGCAAGGCAAAAACCGGTTTTCAAGCGCAGTGGGCTGGTGCCCATGAGCATTGAAAATCGGTTTTTAACGCCGCATCGCCGACGCGCAGCCGATCGATGCCGAACGAAATAAAAAAGCCCCGCACTGGGCGGGGCTAAGAAGGAGCAGAACCTTTGTTGCGTATTGCGTAGAGCTACAACTTAGAACGCGTACTGAGCGCGGACTACGAAGCCATCACCATCGTCATCACCGGTGCGCGAGGCAGCAGTGGTACCGGTGGCGTTGGTCACGCCATCAACCGACGCTTTCACGTAGGTGGCGCTGATTTTTACCGCTTCGTTGGCGTACCAGTTCACACCCAGGTTATGGACCTTGGCATCACGGTCGCCGGAGTCCAGGGTGACGGTTTGAGCAGGAGTACGGGTGCTGTCGTCGTCAACCGAGATGCTGTCGAAGCGGTAGAACACTTCCCATGCGCCGATCTGGTTGTTGGAAGGCTTGAGGGCGTCGAACTTGCCGAGTTTGTAGCCGCGGGCTTCACCGGTCAGGGTGTACGCCACTTGTACGTAGCCACCTTTGGCTTCGATGTCCTGGTACAGGACGTTGTTGGTGTCAGCTTTCAACTCACGGGTCATGTATTCACCCTGCAGGGAGAACGGACCCATTGCCCAGGCAGCTTCCAGACCCAGTGCGGTGTCGTTGTCGTACAGGCCAGTAGTGGTGTTGCTTTGGCCAGCGAACACTACGCGGTTGCCGTTAGTACCCGCATCGTTACCACCAGTAGTGGCTACGCCACGCATGCCCAGACGGCTGCGGAATTGTGCGTCAACAGCCGAATCGGAAACGTCACGGCGAGCGGCGCTGAAACCGAAGTGCAGCACGTTGCCAGCGTCGTGCAGCGGAGCGAACACGGCACGCAGGTTAGCCTGCTTGTTGCTGTCGCCATCGGTGTCGTTGTTGTCTTTGGCGAAGGCACCGGCAGACACATAGAACGAGTCGCTGAAGGTACTGGAAACCTGAGCGCCCATGCCGTTCTGATGGCTGTTGGCCCAATCGATGATGTCGTAGAAGGCGTTGCGCTCAGGAGCGGTTACCCACTTGGAGCTGGTGGCTTTTTCCAGACCGAACTCCGGGTCGAAACGACCTACCTTGATTACAGCCGGGTTGAAGCCGATGTAGCTGATGGAGGCTTCGTCGAAGTAGCCATCGTCTGCAGAACCGGAGTTGTGCGAGAAGTCATAGTTGATGTTGTACAGCCAGTCGCTGAACGCGATACCGGAGAACTCCAGGAATGCGCGACGGAAGTAAGCAGCGTCAGCGCTGTCGCCGTTCTTGGTGTAGATGCCATCGAACTGGCTGTAGTCAGCTTGCAGACGGCCGCCGATTTTGAAACCGAACGACTTGTCAGTAGTAGCCACTTCAAGGCCACCTTTAGTTTTTACAACGATGTCAGCGCCGTCAGTAGTAACGGTACCGGCGAAAGCCTGGGCGGAAATGGCCAGGGCCAGGGCGCTGGCGGCAATACCGGCGAAGTGCTTACGGATCATCGAAGAATTCCCCTATTGGTCTTTGAAATACACCCGAGCGGCTGGCTCGTTTGTGCTGGGGGGAATACTGGCGGGGGGTTATTTCAGCTCAGTTGCTTTTATATAAATGTTTTATGACAAAGGAACTTTTTTGCTCCGAATAAGAATAAGGCTGCAGACGCTCTAGCACGCTGATTACAGGCACTTTTCTGGCTCAAGGCCAGCACCCTGAATTTAGGTATTTTGCAAATCAGCGCTGTCACAAAGCGGGAACATGACAGCCGTAGGTCTGCCGGAAACCGGTCGAATTCAAGCCAATCGCTTACATGCTTGCGCGCAGATCGGGCTATCCATACGAGGAAAAAACGACAAAAAGCCGCGCCCTCAACCAATCTAATTATTCGATCTTGCAGCTGCACTTTTTGCGCTATTAACCGAAAACAAATCGATAGATCATGGCGTCCAACACCAGCGGCATCCCCCGCCTGGCTGGCGCTTCACCGCGTCGAACAGGCCCAACGAGCGCCATCTGGCTAACCTACGGAGGACACAAATCATGATCGAACGTCGACCTTTTGAGCAGATGGGTGGGGCCAACCACGGCTGGCTGAATGCTCGCCACCACTTCTCGTTTGCCGAGTACTACGACCCGAAACGGATGAACTGGGGCCCACTGCGGGTGTGGAACGATGACGAAATCGCGCCACAAAGCGGCTTCCCCCGTCACCCGCATCGGGATATGGAAATCATCACCTATGTCCGTGAAGGGGCTATTACCCACCAGGACAACTTGGGCAACCAGGGCCGCACCGAAGCCGGTGATGTGCAGGTGATGAGCGCCGGTACCGGGATCGCCCACAGCGAGTACAACCTCGAGGATGAAACCACCAAGATCTTCCAGATCTGGATTCAGCCCACCGAGTTCAACTCGCCACCGTCCTGGGGTGCCAAGCCGTTCCCGAAAGGCGAACGCGCCGGTGCCTTTGTGACCCTGGCCAGCGGTGATAAAGCCGATAGCGACGCCCTGCATATCCGTGCCGACGCCCGCTTGAGTGCTGCCACCCTGAAGGCCGGTCAGCAGACCGAGTACCGTCTGGGTAGCGACCGCAAGGCGTACTTGGTAGCGGCCAGCGGCGTGATCAGCGTCAATGGCGTGCAAGCCAATGCCCGTGATGGTGTGGCGGTCAGCGGTGAAGATGTGCTGGTCTTCAACGCCGTTGAAGATGCGGAAATCATCCTGGTGGATGTCGCTTGATTGCCAGTACCGCGCAGTACAAAAGCAGCCTTCGGGCTGCTTTTTTTTGCTTGAAAAAATCGCGGCTGAAGCCGCTCCTACAGAGTGTGCAAGTCTGTAGAAACGGCTTCAGCCGCGATCCCTGAAAATGACAAAAGCCATGTGCAGCCAGGCCATCTCAGGCTAGGCTACGGCTCTTTTTCCGCCGGAGCTGCCGCCATGAGCCAAGACATCGAAGCACGCCAGGAAACGGGCGACACCGCCCCCGCCGTAGAGCCCCTCACCAGTAGCGAAGCGCGGGTGCTGGGCTGTCTGGTGGAGAAACAGGCCACCACCCCGGAAAGCTACCCTCTGACCCTCAACGCCCTGGTGCTGGCCTGCAACCAGAAAACCAGCCGCGAGCCGGTGATGAACCTCACCCAGGGCCAGGTTGCCCAGGCCCTGCGCGCCCTGGAAGGGCGCAGCATGGCCCGCCTGGTGATGGGCAGCCGCGCCGATCGCTGGGAACAGCGCGTCGACAAAGCGCTGGAGCTGGTGCCAGCGCAAGTGATCCTGCTCAGTCTGCTGCTGTTACGCGGCCCGCAAACCCTCAACGAACTGCTAACCCGCAGCAGCCGCATGCACGATTTCGACGATACCGCGCAGTTGCAGCACCAACTGGAACGTTTGGCCAGCCGCGGCCTGGCGATCCAGATCCCGCGCCAGGCGGGGCAACGTGAAGACCGTTATATGCATCTGCTGGCCAGCCCCGAAGAACTGGCCGCCGCCGTTGCCAGCAGCGGTCGTAGCGAGCGCAACGACGCGAGCGCGCCGTCGCAAGCACGTATCGATGAACTGGAAGAGCGCGTGGCGCAATTGGAAGCGCGACTGGCCAAGCTGGAACAAGACCACGGCTGATTTTCCGGCCCGTAAAAGCATCGCGGCTGACCGGAGCGCCGGTCAGCCGCGATGGGCCAAGCCTGAAAACGAAAGCGCTGAGGTCAGTTTTCGTCTTTGTCCGGCATGCCATCCACTACGCCAGCGGTGTTATCCAGCAGGCTCTTGGTAGCGGTTTGCAGGAAAGCTTCCAGCTGTTTCTTCAGCTGCGGATCGATATCGCCCGGTACGCGGGTGGCGCTGGCCTTGGCACCCAGGGTGTAGTCGTACAGACGCGGCTCGAAGCCCTTGGGCTGAATCAGAATGCGCTCAGGCGTGACGATGGCCACGGTCTGCTCGCCACCCGACGGCTTGAACACGCCAATGCCATGGTCGCCTTCCGGCAGGGTCAGCAGGTCGCGGCCCCAGCACTGGTGACGCACCTGGCCACCCAGGCGACCCATGATGGTCGGCACGATATCGATCTGCGTACCGACGGTATGGCGCACCGCCCCGAACTTCTCCTGAATGCCCGGGCCGATCAGTAACAGCGGCACGTTGAAACGGAACAGGTCCATTTCGGTCAGCTGTTCGTCGCTGCCAAAGCCGTGGTCGCCGACTATGACAAACAGGGTGTCTTTGAAGTACGGCGCTTTGCGCGCTTTTTCGAAGAACTGGCCCAGCGCCCAATCCGAATAACGCATGGCGGTGAGGTGTTCGTCCGAGCTGCCCTGGCCGGTTACGCGCTGCACCGGCAAGTCGGCTGGCAAGGCATACGGGGTGTGGTTGGACAGGGTTTGCAGCAAGGCATAGAACGGCTTCTTGCCGAAGTTGGTTTCCAGCTCCTTGGCACCGCGGTCGAACATGTCCTGGTCGGACACACCCCAGGTCGGGTCCATAAAGACCGGATTGACGAAGTCTTCCCGGCCGATGAAGTTGGTCATGCCCTGGTTGCTGAAGAACCCGGACTGGTTGTCCCACTGGAAGTTGCCGTTGTAGACATACAGGTTGTCGAAGTCACGGGCATCGAGCAGCTGTGGCAAGCCGGAGAACTTGTGGTTGCCCTCGGGCATACGCATCAGGTACTCGAAGCTTGGCAGGTTAGGGAAGCACGCCATGGTGGCGAACATGCCCTGGTGGGTGTGGGTGCCGTTGGAGAAGAAGCGGTCAAACAGCACGCCTTCTTTGGCCAGTTTGTCGAACTCCGGGGTGATATTCAGCGGGCTGCCGAGGGCACCGACAAAGTGACCGGCAAAGCTTTCCATCAGAATCACCACCACGTTCTTCACACCCGGCAAGGTGCCGTCTTCTGGCGGCGTGAAGTCACGGCGGATGGCGGCCTTGTCGGCGTCGACCAATACGTCGTGCGGGGTGAGGATCATCTTGCGCACAATCTCCTGGGCATCGGCATCCGGCATGGTGGATTTCCAGGCGTTCTTGCGATGGGAGGAGAAGCTGGCGCTGGCCGCCGACACCAGGGTCAAGGTGCCATTGAGGCCCAACTGGTTGGCGAACATCGATTCGGTGGTGTAGGCATCGCCCCAGCGCAGGGGTGGGCCCTGGGTAAAGGTGCCACGGGCGGCCAGCACGGCCAGCACCAGGCAGACCACGAAGGCCACGCCACGCATCGGCCAGGAGGCACGGCTACGCGGGCTGGCACTGAACATCGCGGCTTCGCCACGGGAACGGCTGAGGCCATCGAGGCCCTTGAACAGTTTCCACAGCAACCAGGTGGCCACGGCCCAGGCCAGCAGGTAACGCCCCACCGGGAAACCGTTCCAGAGCATGCTCAGTACGGTTTTCGGATCTTCCTGGAAGTACTGGAACACCAGGCTGTTCAGGCGCTGGTGGAATTCACGGTAGAAATCCAGCTCGGTCAGGCCGAGGAACAGGGTGACGCTGGCAAAGAACGTCAGCCACACGCGCATCCAGCCGCGACGGGCCATGGCGGCGGGAATCAGGATCGTGACCAGCAGCGGCGCACAGGCATACACCACCACGCGCAGGTCGAAGCGCATGCCATTGAAAAAGGCTTCGGCAAAGGTGGCGAAGGTGTCCTCACCAATCAGCTCGCGGTTGTACACCAGCAGCGCCACACGCAACAGCGTGTACATCACCAGGAAGGTGACGGCGGTCAGGAAGGTGAAGACCAAGTGGCTTTTCAGCGTGGGCGTGCCACGCGGTGATGCGGAGGAACTGCTCAGGGCGTCCGATAGTGCCATGTTGTCCAAGACTCACTGGTTGGGCGTGCGAGAAAAATGGGTGACGAAGAATACTCCGCCGTCCCGCCAGAAGCGAAGCGCGGAATACTCAGCGAGCGAATGTGAAAATTTCGTTGAGAAAACCGGCTGTCTGGATCCGTAGGAACGGCTTCAGCCGCGATGCTTTTCAATCAAGAGCATCGCGGCTAAAGCCGCTCCTACAGGTCAGGCAAAGGAGACTCAGTCGTTGCTGGGCTTGCCGATGGCCTTGAGCACGTACTGCGGCAGAGCGAAGGCACCCAGGTGGACCTCGGGGTTGTAATAGCGGGTGACAATTCCACTGCCGGCGAAGCGCTGACGCAGGGTGTCCAGGGGGATAGTCCGCAGGCCGGCGTTGGTGGCACCCCAGGCGAAGGTCATGGCACCCCCGATATAGGTCGGCACCGCCGCCATATAGAAATGCCAGTCGGCGAACAGGCCATTCATGCGTCCGGCAGTGTTCTGAACACCATCGAGCTGCATAAACGGCGTGCCGTTCTGGGTCACCAGAATCCCGCCTTCATTCAGGCAGCGGCGGCAGGCCTGGTAGAAGTTTTCCGAGAACAGCACTTCCCCCGGCCCGATCGGGTCGGTGGAGTCGGAAATGATCACATCGAATTTTTCCTCGGTGCTGGCGACAAAACGCATGCCGTCATCAATCACCAGGTTCAGGCGCGGGTCGTCGTAGGCCCCCTTGGAGTGCTCAGGGAGGAACTCCTTGCACATGTCCACCACCGTGCCATCGATCTCGACCATGGTGATCTGCTCGACGCTGCGGTGTTTGCTCACTTCACGCAGCATGCCGCCGTCGCCGCCACCGATGATCAGCACCTTGCGCGCCGCGCCGTGGGCCAGGATCGGCACATGGGTGAGCATCTCGTGGTAGATGAACTCGTCGGCTTCGGTGGTTTGAATCACGCCGTCCAGGGCCATCACCCGGCCCATGCGCGGGTTCTCGAAAATCACCAGATGCTGGTGCTCGGTGCGCACTTCGTGCAGCAGTTTGTCCATGCGAAAACGTTGGCCATAGCCTTCGTAGAGGGTTTCCTGATAGTCGCTCATGGCGTTGCTCCTCTGCGCCGCGCCAGGGTACGGCGCGGAAAAAACGGTGGCTGGAACCCATCGGCCCCAGGCGAGGCGCGCATTCTACGTGGCCAACCATGACAGGTCGAACCTCGCAATTGCACAGCAAGTTTCGGCAAGACAGGCAGCCGCCCAAGTCGCTATCGTGACGCCCATGAACAACACCGCCCGCACTCGCCTCCTGCCCTATGTACCGCCGTGGAACTGGCAACAGTTTCATGACTACTTCGCCCTGCGCCGCCTGGCGGATATCGAGCGGGTGAGCCACGAGGGTTATCAACGCACCTTCCGTATCGGTGCCACCCAGGGCTGGTTCAGCCTGCGCCATCTGCCGCAGCTGGCGGCGCTGGAGCTGACGGTCAGCCCCGGGGCCATTGCGCGGCTGCCGCAGCTGGCAGCCCGCGTGGAGCGGATGTTCGATCTCAACACCGACACCACCGAGATCGCCCGACACCTTAGCCAGGACAGCCAACTGACGGCGCTGGTCGCCCGCTACCCGGGGCTGCGCATTCCCACCGCTTTCGATCCCTTCGAGCAGGCGGTGCGCGCCATCGTTGGCCAGCAAGTGACGGTAAAAGCCGCAGTAACCATTGTCGGGCGTCTGGTCACCCGCCTGGGTGAAGACTTGCTCGACGCCCCTGCAGATGGCCCCGGCAAACTCTTCCCTACCCCGCAGGCCATTGCCGAGGCCACTCTCGATGGCATCGGCATGCCCGGCAAACGCGTCGCGACCTTGCAGGGTTTCGCCCGTGCCTTTGCCGATGGCCGCCTGGCGCTGCATGCCGATGCCGGGGTGGAGGATCTGATCGAGCGCCTCTGCGCCCTGCCCGGTATCGGCCCGTGGACCGCGCAATATATTGCCCTGCGCGCCTTTGGCGTGGCCGACGCCTTTCCGGCCAGCGACCTGGGCCTGCTCAAAGCCAGACTCTGGGGCAGCGCCGGCATCAGCGCCCGCGCCCTCACCGCCCAGGCCGAAGCCTGGCGCCCGTGGCGCGCCTATGCCGCCATGTACCTGTGGCAAAGCTACGCCGAACCCGAGGAGTGACCAGATGCATTACCGCTACCACGACAGCCCCATCGGCCCGCTGCTGCTGGCCGGCGACGAGCAAGGTCTGCGCCTGCTGCATATGGATGGCGCGCAGCCCTGGCAACTGAACGAAAACTGGCAGGCGGCGGATGCCGAGCTGGATCAGGTGTGTCGGCAACTGGATGAATACTTCGCCGGCCAACGCCAGCACTTCGAGCTACGCCTGGCACCATTGGGCACGCCGTTTCAGCAGCAGGTGTGGCACGCGTTGCAGCAGATTCCGTTTGGTCGCACCTGCAGCTATGCCGAACTGGCCCAGCGCATCGAACGGCCCAAGGCGGTGCGCGCCGTGGGTACCGCCAATGGCGCCAATCCGCTTGCAGTGGTGATTCCTTGTCACCGGGTGATCGGCAGCAATGGCACCCTCACCGGTTATGCCGGCGGCCTGGAACGCAAGCAGCTGTTGCTGCAGCTGGAGGGTGCCTGGCTGCTTTAGGCAGCGCTAAAAAGGCTAGATCCGCACATTGCCGCGCGGCCCGGCGATGGCCCAGATGATCAAGCCCACGACTGGCAGCAACACAATCAGCAGTATCCACAGCACTTGCTTGCCGGTTTCCGCGCCGCTTTTCAGCACGTTGATGATCGCCCAGATATCCAGCGCCAGAATGATCAGGCCAATCAGGCCGTTGTAGCCGTAACCCATGGTGGAACTCCTCAGAATGGGATTGCCCTTCTAGGATAGTCGGCCGCTGCGTTGGTTCAGGGATCTTGTTCCGGCCCACGAGGTTACGAACACTGTTGCGCGCCGGGCCAGCCTATCGCTATCATGAGAACAGTTCTCACTTGAGAGCCAGCACTATTCACTGGCAGTGATCCGGGCATGTCTGCGGCCGAACCTCCTTTTCAACAAGCCATCCACGAGCTGTACAGCAACCATCATGGCTGGCTGTTCGGCTGGCTGCGAAAAAAGCTCGGCTGCTCGCACAATGCCGCCGACCTGGCGCATGACACCTTCGCCCGCATCCTCGCCTCCCGCGATGTGGTGGCCAGCATGCGCGAGCCTCGCGCCTATCTGAGTACCACGGCGCGGCGCCTGGTGATCGACAGGGCACGGCGCAAACAGATCGAAGATGCCTATCTGCAGGAGCTGGCGCTGACCGCCGAGACCCTGGCCGGTTTCCAGTCGCCGGAACAGATTCTTACCACCCTGGAAGCCCTGGAACAGATCGCCTTTGTCCTCGAAGAGCTGAGTGCCAACACGCGCCAGGCGTTTCTGCTGTATTTCCTCGACGGTCTGACCCAGGTGGAGATCGCTGCCCGCCTGGGCATTTCCGAACGTATGGTGCGCAAGTATTTGCTCAATGCCCTGCTGCATTGCGGCAATGCGCTGGACCTGTAGGCCGCGATGCCCGCCTCTATCAACGAACAGGCCGCCGACTGGCTGCTGCAACTCAACGAGGCCGATGCCAGCGAGCAATTGCGCGCCGATTTCGCGGCGTGGAAACACCAGGACCCCCGCCATGCCGCGGCAGCCGAACGGCTGCAGGGGTTTATTGGCCAAATGGCCGCCCTGCGCCCGCAGAAAGCCTCGGTGCACGCGGCGCTGGGAGCGGCCTATGCCAGTCGGCCGAAAACCTACCGCAACAAACGCGGTGCCAGTGCGCTGCTGTTGTTGCTGGCCGTATTGCCTGCCTGGCTGCTCTGGCGCAGCGGCACACCGGCCTATTGGCTGGCCGACCTGCACACTGCCCCCGGCCACTGGCAAACCCAGACCCTGGCCGATCAATCCGAGCTGACCCTGAACGGCAACAGCGCGGTGAATATCGCCTTCGACGGCGAGCGTCGGCATATCCAGTTGCTGCGCGGCGAAGTGCTGGTGGAGGTTGCCCATGATCCGGCGCGGCCGTTTATCGTCGAAACCGCACAGGGCCAGGTACGCGCCCTCGGCACCCGTTTTGTGGTCAAGCTGGAAAACCGCAGCACCCTGCTGACCATGCTCGAGTCGCGCACCGCCGTGAGCGCCAGCCAGTCGCCGGACAGCAAAGTGGTCGATGCCGGCCAACAGGCACGCATCGCCACCGGCCAGGTGCAACTGCTGGGCAAGGTCGATAGCGCAGGCTTCAACGATGCCTGGCAGCGTCACCAACTGCTGGTGGAAGACCGGCCGCTGAGCGAGGTGCTGGAGCAACTGGCCAACCAGCGCAGTGGTTTCCTCTACTACGACGCCAAGGCCCTGGGCGAGCTGCGGGTGTCCGCCGTACTGCCGCTGGATGACAGCGACCGTGCGCTGCAACTGATTGCCGAGGCCTTGCCGGTGACCATCAAACGCATCACCCCGTGGCTCGTGGTGGTGAAGCCGAAACCGTAGGGCGAATATCCGCATGGGGATATCCGCCCTACGGGTGCCCATCTCCAATATTTTCAAAACCCGGGTTCCGCATTGCCGTTCCTGCCCGTCAAGGAAGAAACCAACATGACAACAGGAACTGTCTTCGCCATGCCCATGAAGTCCCCCCGCTACGCGCTCGCACTGGCCGTGCACCTGGCCCTTGGCAGCACACTGCTCGCCGGTCTTGCGCAAAGCGCCAGCGCCGCCACCACCAGCCAGCACTACGCCATTGCCGCCGGCCCCTTGGGCACCGCGCTGAACCGCTTTGCCCAGCAGGCCGGGGTAGCGATTGTGTTTGATGCGCAACGCGTAGCGGGCCTAAGCAGTCCGGGCCTGAATGGCGACTACGGGGTTAACGAAGGCTTTGCCGCCTTGCTGCGCAATACCGGCTATGTGGCCCGCCAGAGCAGCAACGGTTTTGTGCTTGAGCCGGCACCGGCAGCGGGTGCCGCCCTGGAGCTGCAACCCACCTCGATCACGGGCGAAAGCCTGGGGGCCATCACCGAAGGCAGCGGTTCCTACACCACCGGTTCGACCACTACCGCCACCAAGCTGCCGCTGTCGATCCGCGAAACCCCACAGTCGGTCAGCGTGATTACCGAGCAACGCATGCGCGACCAGAACATGGTCAGCCTGGAAAATGTGATCGCCCAGGCACCGGGGGTGGAGTTCAAAAAGAAGGGCAACTCGTCCGACGATGAAGTGGGCATTTTTTCCCGTGGGCTGAAGATCGAGAACTTTCAGGTCGACGGCATTCCCACCGTGTTCGAGCCGGAAATGAAAAGCCAGGACAACGATATGGCGGTGTATGACCATGTCGAAATCGTCCGTGGTTCCACCGGCCTGCTCAGCGGCACCGGCAACCCGTCGGCCACCATCAATATGGTGCGCAAGCGCCCTACCCGCGACTTTCAGGCCTCGATCCAGGGCAGCGCCGGCTCCTGGGATAACTACCGCACCGAGATGGATGTATCCGGTCCACTCACCGAAACCGGCAATGTGCGCGGTCGCCTGGTGGGTGCCTACCAGACCGCCGACTCTTTTACCGACCGCCTGAGCACCGAACGCCAGGTGGCCTACGGCATCATCGAGGCCGACCTGAGCGAGCGCGACACGGTCAGCTTTGGCGTCGACTACCAGGTGAAAAAATGCGACGCCTGCGGCTACTTCGGTTTCCCGGCATTTTTCAGCAACGGCAACCGCACCGACTTCGAACGCTCCTATAACTCGGCGGCCGATTGGAGCTACGCCGACCGCCAGCGCACCTCGGTATTCACCACCTACGAACACCGCTTCGATAACGACTGGCTGGCCAAGGTGGCCTACACCAACACCCGCGACAAGAATGATGTGGAATACGGCTGGTTCAGCAGCGTGAACTACCCCAACCAGCAAACCGGTGCCGGCGCTTCGCTGTTTTTCGCCAAGTGGCCGAGCCGACCGGAACAGAACGCCATCGACGCCTATGCCACCGGCCCGTTCAGCCTGTTCGGCCGCGAGCATGAATTGATGGTGGGTGTGAGTGCCAACAAGTACACCGCCAACGTCGGCGCGTATCCGCTATGGAACGACTGGAGCGGCAGCGGCTGGAACCCGGCGATCCCGAACGTCTACAAGTGGCACGGCGACATTGCCCGGCCGCCCATGGCGCAAGAAGGCGATATCAAATACCAGCAGCGCAACACCGCGGCCTACTCCGCTGTGCGCCTGAAGCCGGTGGATGATCTGGCGGTGATCCTCGGCACCCGCCTGAGCTATTTCAAGCTCGACAAATCGGTGCAGTACGACTGGGACCCTGGCGTCGAATACGCACCTGAGGGCGGCCACCGCAAAGAAACCGGCGAAGTCACGCCTTACGCCGGGGTGGTCTACGACCTCGATGAGCACTACTCGGTGTACGCCAGCTACACCAAGATCTTCAAACCGCAGACCGCGCAGACCCTGGAAGGCAAGTTCGCCGACCCGGCCGAAGGCGACAGCTATGAAATCGGCAGCAAGGCTGCGTACTACGAAGGCAGGCTGAACCTCACCGCCGCGCTGTTTGAAACCAAGCTGGACAATTACCCGGCCGGCACCGATATCAACGACAACCTCGGCAACGAGTACGTCAACCCGACGAACATCAAGATCAAGGGTGCCGAACTGGAAGTGGCGGGCGAGATTCTGCCGGGTTGGCAGATGCAGGCCGGCTATAGCCATATCAACACCTACTACCCGCAAAATATGGACGTCAACGTCGGCTTCCCGAAAAACAGCGTGAAGCTGTTCAGCACCTACAACTTCCAGGGCGACCTCAATCGCCTGACCCTGGGCGGCGGTTTGCGTTGGGAAAGCGCCACCAGCTACGACAACAGCCAGGTAATCCCCGGCCGCACCCTAACGGCCAAGCAGGAAAGCTACGCGCTGGTGGATCTGCTGGCCCGCTACAAATTCGACGAACACTTCACCGGCACGCTCAACGTCGACAACATTTTCGACAAGGAGTACTACGCCAGCACCAGCGTTTACAGCGATCTGTATGGCGAGCCAAGAAGTGTGACGGCGACGTTGCGCTGGGAGTACTAAAAGCATCGCGGCTAAAGCCGCTCCTACGGAATGTGTAGGAGCGGCTTTAGCCGCGATTCCTGCAAAGCACAATCACGAAAGCTGCCGGCGCGGCCCCATCACGTACCAATTGAAAAAGCCCAACAGCGGGAAGAACAGCAAAAAGGTAAGCCACAAGCCCTTTATCTGCCGCCTGATCGGGCTGCCGACCACTTGGTACGCGGCCCACAGATGCAGCAGCACCAGCACCGCCAGGCCGGCATAGGCCCAGTAGCGGTAGCTGTCGTATTCAAGGTGCAGAAACATGGCGTTGCTCGATGCAGCGGGGACTCCTTAAAGAGCCCCGCAGGCGCGCAGTGGTTCCACTTTCTTGCTTTGCCGCCGGTCAGTAGGCGTTCAGGTCAATCAAGGCAAAACTGGCCAGGGTCTGATGCCCCGGCAATTCGCCGCCTTCCCGCGCCAGCCCGCAGGTCTGCAAACCAGCCTGCTGCGCTGCGTCCAGTTCTTCGACGATATCCGAGAGAAACAGCACTTCATGCGCCGCCACGCCAATGCTGGCAATGATGGTGCGGTAGGACTGCGCCTCGCGCTTGGGCCCGGAGGTGGTGTCGAAATAGCCGGAGAACAGCGGCGACAGATCACCGGCCACCGAGCAGCCGAAGATCAGCTGCTGCGCCTGGATCGAGCCGGAGGAATACACATACAGCGCGTAGCCCTCCTGTTTCCAGCGTTGCAACGCCTCCACCGCATCCGGGTAGACATGGCCCTTGAGCAACCCAGCCTTGTAACCCTCGGCCCAGACCATGCCCTGCAGCGCCTTGAGCGGGGTGGCCTTGCGGTCTTCGGCAATCCAGGCCAGAAGAATCTCGATCACTCGCAACACATCGGCCTGCGGCTCACCACTTTGCTCGCGCACGGCCGCTAACTGCTCGGCTACCTGGGGCTGCTGGGCATTGAGCAAAACGAACTCGGGCAGGTGCTCGGCGGCGAACGGGAACAACACATCGAAGACAAAGCTCACCGCGCTGGTGGTGCCTTCGATATCGGTGAGAATGGCTTTGATGGGCATAAATGGGTCCTTTCAAATTCGAAACAAATTTCGTCAGCCAACCCACCGTCATCCCAGCGCAGGCTGGGTTCCAGAGTGTGAGCGTCTACGAGAGAGATGGTGCATTCGCTGACCTCTTCGTCCCATTCACTATTCTGGGTCCCAGCCTTCGCGGCGGTCCGCCGATGCGGGATGACGGCGGCAAAGAACAAGATCGTGAAGGGTTCAATCTTCTAAACGAGGAAACTGGCTGGCGATATCTTCGCCGGTGAAATTCGCCACCCACCCTTCAGGGTTGTTGAACAGGCGAATGGCGATGAAGTGTGGGTGCTCGCCCATGTCGAACCAGTGGCGCGTGCCGGCGGGCACCGAGATCAGGTCGTTCTTTTCACAGAGCACGGCATACACGTAGTCATCGATATGCAGGGTGAACAAGCCACGGCCAGCCACAAAAAAACGCACCTCGTCCTCACCATGGCGGTGCTCGTCGAGGAACTTGGCGCGCAGTTCGGCTTTTTGCGGGTGGTCGGCGCTGAGACTGACGACGTCCACGGTCACGTAGCCACGCTCGGCCATCAGCTTGTCGATCTGCGGTTGGTAGGCGGCGATCACTTCGTCCTGGCTGGCACCCGGCGCAATCGGCGCCACGGCCTGCCAGCGCTCGAAACGCACGCCGACGGCGGCCAGGGTGCTGGTGATGTCTTCAAGGTGGTTAAGCACCTTGTTGGGGATCTCCGGGGTGGATACGGAAAAGACGCTGAGGCTGCTCATACAGTGGGTCTCCCTAGGGCGCGCATTTTCAGCTCGCACTCGAACAGAAATTCAAAGGCTTCGACCTGACGCAGGGCATCGCTCATCTGCGCGCCCCAGGTGTACAGGCCATGACCGCGAATCAGGTAACCGACGCAGTCGGGGTGCTGCTCGAGCCAGGGCTGGACCTTGGCAGCCAGGCGGGCGATGTCCTGATCATTGTCGAAAATCGGCACACACACCTGCGACTCATGGGTAGCGATACCGCTAAAGGCTTTCTGCAACTCGTAGTCTTCGAACACCAACTGGTTGGCAGCGGTGGCCCGCGACAACACCGTGGCATTCACCGAGTGGGTGTGCAGTACCGCACCGATATCGGCGCGCCATTGGTACAGCTGGGTATGCAGCAGGGTTTCCGCCGAGGGCTTTTTGCCCGCTTCCAGGCTGTTGCCGTTGAGGTCGGTGGCCAGCACATCGTCGCGACCCAGTTGGCCCTTGTGCTTGCCGGACACAGTCAGCAGCGCCTCGCTGGCCGATAGTCGCGCCGAATAGTTACTGCTGGTGGCCGGCGACCAGCCCCGGCCATAAAGAAAACGCCCTGCCGCGATGATCTCGTCGGCCAATTGTTCGCGGCTCATGCCCGCTCCTCGTTCAG
Source organism: Pseudomonas sp. TE3786 (assembly GCF_054057335.1). NCBI lineage: Bacteria > Pseudomonadati > Pseudomonadota > Gammaproteobacteria > Pseudomonadales > Pseudomonadaceae > Pseudomonas > Pseudomonas sp. TE3786. Next base: position 204,226 of record NZ_JBSRZF010000005.1, on the reverse strand, counting down.
ATCTGCATGGTGCAACGGTGGCAATGCGTGGCTGCGGGCGTTGTCGCTTGGCAAACGCATAGCGATGATAACTGCTGCCGCCGTCGCCGCGATGCTGGCGATGGCGAAGGTCCAGGCCGGGCCCAGGCTGTTCCAGCTATAGCCGGCATACAGCGCGCCCAGGGCACCACCAATACCGGCCAGGGCGGCATACAACGCCTGGCCCTGGCCTTGTTGATTGGCACCGAAACTGCGCTGCACAAAATGGATGGCAGCGGCGTGAAAACTGCCGAAGGTGGCGGCGTGTAGCACCTGGGCCAGCACCAGCACCGGCAGGTGCTCGGCAAAATTGCCCAGCAACAGCCAACGCAGCGCCGCCAGGACAAAGCTGGCGGTCAGCACCTGGCGCAGGGAGAAGCGCTGCAGAATCCGCACCATCAGCAGAAACATCAGCACCTCGGCCACCACGCCGATGGCCCAGAGCTGGCCGATAAAATCACGGGCGTATCCAAGATCTTCCAGGTGCAGTGTCAGAAAGGTGTAGTACGGACCGTGGCTGAGCTGCATCAGGCCGACACACAGATAGAACGCCAACACCCCCGGCTGGCGCAGCTGCGCTAGAAAACCAGCACCAGCCACGTGGCTTTCGCGCATATAGGGCTGAGCATTGGGCACCCAGCAGCTACTGACGACGATGCCGGCCATGATCGCGATCAACGCCCAGGGATAGATATCCAGGCTCAACCATTCGAACAGCTTGCCCAGCCCCACCACGCAGACGATAAACCCGATGCTGCCCCACAGCCGGACCTGGCTGTAACGCGCCGCCTGCTCGCGCAGATGGGCCAGGGTGATCACCTCGAACTGCGGCAGCACCGCATGCCAGAAAAACGCATGCAGAGCCATGATCAACGCAAGCCACGCATAGCTCTGGCTGATAAAGATCAGGCTGAAACACAACAGGGTCGAGGCCGCACCAAAGCGCACGATGGCCAGGCGCTTGCCACTGCGATCGCCGAGCCAGCCCCACAGATTCGGGGCGACGCAACGCATCAGCATGGGAATCGCCACCAGCTCGCCGATGCGTGCCGGGGAAAAACCCAGGTGATGGAAGTACAGGCCGAGGAACGGTGCCGTCGCCCCGAGCAGGGCGAAGTAAAAGAAGTAAAAGCTGGATAAACGCCAGTACGGCAATGCGCTGGCCATGGCCTATCCGCCCCTGGCCACGCCGCGTGCGCCCCCGCTGGACGCTACGGCGAGGGGCAGGATCACAACTGGCCCAGTACCGGGGTGCTGACCTGCACGTCGGCATTCTGCGCGCGGTTGCGCAGCAGGTGGTCGAGCAACACGATGGCCATCATCGCCTCGGCGATTGGCGTGGCGCGAATGCCCACGCAGGGGTCGTGGCGGCCCTTGGTGATCACATCCTGCGGCTGCCCGGCGACGTCGATGGAACGGCCCGGGGTGGTGATGCTTGAGGTTGGCTTCAACGCCAGGTGAGCAATGATCGGCTGGCCGGAAGAAATGCCACCGAGAATGCCGCCAGCGTTATTGCTGAGGAAACCTGCCGGGGTCAGCTCGTCACGGTGCTCGGTGCCACGCTGGGCCACGCAGGCAAAGCCGGCACCGATTTCCACGCCTTTCACCGCGTTGATGCTCATCAACGCGTGGGCCAATTCGGCGTCCAGGCGGTCGAAGATCGGCTCGCCCAGACCCGGCATCACGCCGTCGGCCACCACGGTGATCTTCGCGCCGACCGAATCCTGATCGCGGCGCAGCTGGTCCATATAGGCTTCCAGCTCGGGCACCTTGCTCGGGTCGGGGCAGAAGAAGGCGTTGTCTTCGACGCTATCCCAGGTTTTGAACGGAATTTCGATCGGGCCCAGTTGGCTCATATAACCGCGTACCTGAATGCCGAAACCGCCCAGCACTTTCTTGGCGATGGCACCGGCTGCCACACGCATGGCGGTTTCACGCGCCGAGCTGCGGCCTCCGCCACGGTAGTCGCGGGTGCCGTATTTATGGTGATAGGTGTAGTCGGCATGGGCCGGGCGGAACAGATCCTTGATCGCCGAGTAGTCCTTGGACTTCTGGTCGGTGTTGCGGATCAGCAGGCCGATGGGGGTGCCGGTGGTCTTGCCTTCGAACACGCCGGAGAGAATTTCGACTTCGTCGGCTTCCTGGCGTTGGGTGGTATGGCGGCTGGTGCCGGGCTTGCGGCGATCCAGGTCGATCTGCAGGTCGGCTTCACTCAGTTCCAGGCCGGGTGGGCAACCGTCGACAATGGCTACCAGGGCCGGGCCATGGCTTTCGCCAGCGGTGGTGACAGTGAACAGCTTGCCGTAGGTATTGCCAGACATGCAGGGCGCTCCGCGAAAATCAGCCACGAACCGTCAATACAAAAAGACGGTTCCAAAACAGGGCGAGGAGTATACCTGCGCCACCCAGCCAGTTCATCCTCGAACCTTATTCCATCTACTGCGTCCAAACGCCTACCTCCTTATAAGTAGCCACCTTGATGCCGCGCGCGTTTGTCTTGCTGCTGTTCTGCCTGCTGCCTACCTTTGGCCAGGCGAAATCCTTCACCGTACTGCACCGGCCGATCAGCCTGGGCACCGCCAGCGGCGAGCTGTTCGGCACCCTGCTGCTGCCCAAAAGCGCCAGCCCGGTGCCGGTGGTATTGCTGATTGCCGGCTCCGGCCCCACCGACCGCAATGGCAACAACCCCGAAGGCGGCAATAACGACAGCCTCAAACTCGTGGCGCAAAGCCTGGCCAATCAGGGCATCGCCAGCCTGCGCTATGACAAACGCGGTATCGCCGCCAGCCGTCCCGCCACGCCTGATGAGCGCGACCTGAGCGTCGAAGGTTACGTACAGGACGCCGTCGACTGGAGCCGCAAGCTCAGGGCCGACCCGCGCTTTTCCACCCTGACTCTGGTCGGCCACAGCGAAGGCGCGCTGATCGCTACCCTGGCCGCGCCCACTGCCGGTGCCGATGCCGTGGTGTCGATTGCCGGCAGCGGGCGACCAATTGATCAGGTGTTGAAGGAGCAACTGCGCGAACGTCTGCCAGCGCCCCTGCTGCCGCAAAGCCTGTGGACCATCGACCAGCTCAAGGCTGGTCAGCCGGTGCCCCATGTGCCGGATGATCTGCAGGTGCTGTTTCGCCCCAGCGTGCAGCCGTACCTGATCTCGCTGTTTCGCCAGGACCCGGCCGCCGCCTTTGCCCAATTGCGGGTACCGGCGCTGATCGTCCAGGGCAGCAACGATATGCAGGTGACCCCGAGGGATGCTCAGGCCCTCAAGGCGGCCAAGCCGGATGCCGAGTTGCTGATGATCGAGGGCATGAACCATGTGCTGCGCATCGTCGCCAACGATGCCAAGTCGCAGCTGGCTTCCTACAATGATCCGCAGCGGCCGCTGGCCCGCGAGCTGAGCAGCCGCCTTGGAGCTTTTGTCCTGGCGGTAAAACGGCAATAAGTGATAGCACGGCGCCAGCCTAAAGCGCAGCGACAGATAGCCGATAGAAGCCATGACTAGTACGCTCGTACGCAAATGGCCCCGGACTACCTGCATGACCGACACCGAACCCACCGAACAGACTGCGCCGCCCGCCGAGGAAACCGCCCTCAGCGAAGTCAGCGAGGCCCTGCCCCATCCCTGGATTGCCTTGCCAGATGAGCAGTTTCGCCTGCTGCGTCTGGCACCGCTGCCCACCGACAGCTACACCGGCACCCGTCCTCTGCGTTTTGTGCAGATGGGCCGCCTGACCCGGCACAGTCCGGACCAGAGCTTTCTGCGCCTGAGCATCAGCCTGCCGGGGATCATGACCCGCAAAGGCGACAACGCGCTGGAAGTGTGGATCGACCACCGCCGCAAGGAAGTGCGCTTCGGCCCGGACAAGGGCCTGCATCTGGAACCGATCAACCGTGGCCTGGGCCGTTTTCTGTTGGCCCAGGGCATTGCCTGGGCGCAGCAGCGTTGCGCGCATTACACCGTGGAAGGTGGCGCGTTGGCGCTCAAGGATGTGCTTAGCGAAGACGCCCGCCTGCGCCGCGACCACTTCCTCAAGGCCCAGGGCTTCGACATCGACTACACCGACCCGCAGCAGGCCAAGGCTACCTACTCGGCACCGCGGGTCAGCGCCTTGCGCAGCGATTGGAACAAGGAAAAAGTGCAGAGCATCGAACTGCTGGACGCCGCCGCGATGCTCGAACAGGCCGACCACAACCTGCGCGAACAGGACAGCAAGATTCTCAAACAGCAGCAGCGCATCGACAGCCTGCGCCGCGAAGACGGCACGCAGCGCTTCACCATCGCCTGCCTGGTGGCGTTCTGCGTGTTTCAGGCGGGATTGTTTATCTGGATGGCGTCGCGGTAGCACTTACTCCCGGTAGGAGCGGCTTCAGCCGCTCCTACCGGGAGGCGTCAGACCTTCGAAGCAAACAACGCCTGATGCTCCCGGCACTGCGCTGCCGTCAGCAAGAACACGCCATGCCCGCCGTTCACAAAATTCAGCCAGGTGAAATCGACCTCCGGGTACAGCGCCTCGACGTGCACCTGGCTATTGCCCACTTCCACCACCAGCACGCCCCGCTCGCTCAAATGGTCGGCCGCTTCGGCCAGCATGCGCCGCACCAGGTCCAGACCATCGTCGCCGCAGGCCAGACCGAGCTCCGGTTCGTGGTGGTACTCGGCCGGCATATCGGCGAAGTCTTCGGCATCGACATAGGGCGGGTTGGACACGATCAGATCGAAGCGCTGGCCCGGCAGCCCGCTGAAACCGTCGCCCTGCACGGTAAATACGCGATCTTCCAGACTGTGCCGTTCGATATTCTGATTGGCCACCTCCAGCGCCTCGAACGACAGATCGGCGAGCAGCACTTCGGCTCCGTCGAATTCGTAGGCGCAGGCAATACCGATACAGCCCGACCCCGTGCACAGATCGAGGATGCGTGTAGGCGTGTTTGCCAACCAGGGGCTGAAACGTTGCTGAATCAACTCGGCAATCGGCGAGCGGGGAATCAGTACGCGCTCATCGACAATAAACGGCAGGCCACAGAACCAGGCTTCGCCCAGCAGATATGCGGTGGGAACGCGTTCTTCGATGCGCTGTTTAAGCAGGGTGTGCAGGTACTCGCGCTCGTCGTCTTCGAGACGGCAATCGAGGTAGGCATCGGCGATTTCCCAGGGCAAGTGCACTGCCCCCAGCACCAGCTGCCGCGCTTCGTCCCAGGCGTTGTCGGTGCCATGGCCGAAGAACAATTCTTCGGCATGAAAACGGCTGACGGCCCAGCGAATGTGGTCACGCAGGGTACGCAAACGAGAGGTCGAAACGGTCACAGCGGCATCTCCAAAGTCGAGGCCGGCAGTTTAGCCGAAGGTGCCCGGCGCTCGGTTGGTTTATTGCGCCCGGCTGCAGGCAGCGCAATTCGTGGCGTAGCACACGCGTACAAGTAAAAAGATTCACAGCCATCGTTTGTGGGGTGACAATGGCGCCATTCGCGTCTGTCAGGAGCCAAGACATGTCCCAACCGCAAACCTTACTCCAGCTCACCGGCCGCAGTTATGCGCCGGCCAGTTTGGGTAATGCCTGCCTGCTGATCATCGATGCGCAAGAGGAATACCGCAGTGGCGCCATGCCCCTGCCCGGCCTGGACGCCGCCATCGGCGAAATCGCCGCCCTGCTGGAAACCGCCCGCGCCAATGGCTCACCAATTGTCCACGTCAAACACCTGGGCGTACCGGGTGGTTTCCTCGACCCCCAGGGCCCGCGCGGTCGTTTCATGCCTGAGCTGGCACCGCTGCCAGGCGAAACCGTAGTGGAAAAACGCCTGCCCAATGCGTTCTCCGGTACCGACCTGCATGCCCGTCTGGAGGCCATCGGCCGCCTCGACCTGATCATCTGCGGCTTTATGACCCACTCCAGCATCAGCACCACAGTGCGGGCCTGCAAAGACTATGGTTACCGTTGCACCCTGGTGGACAGCGCCTGCGCCACCCGCGACCTGCCCTACGGCAATGGCGTGATCAGCGCCGCCGAAGTGCACCGCACCGAAATGGCCATCCTGGCGGACAACTTTGCCGCGCTGGTAAGCCATGCCAAGGCCTTGATCTGAAGCGCACATCGCATCATCAGCGGACCAATTGCCCGCCTCATATGCGGGCACGACTGAACCTCGGTGTTGAGCACCGGTCATACCGCCGACACCCTGAAAGGAAAGCGGAATGAAATTGTCAGATGGTTTCGATGCCCGACGCCTTCGCCCACGCGGTCCCGGGAGCTGGCGCTGGCGCTTCGCCGCCGCGCTTTCGGCGCTGTTCGCCATGCTCGGGATTCTGCTCGCCATGGCCGGTGCCGCTACCTTGTTCGGGCACCCGCCAGCCCTTGGCGGGCTGAATGACACCCCCACCAATGCCACGGTGATTCTGCTCTTCGGCCTGTTCCTGCTATGGCTCGGGGTGATCGCCTGGCGCCGCTGCCGTCGTCGTCTGCGCCGCCCCAGCGACCTGGCCCTGGCCCCGCATCTGATGAAGAAACACGACTAATCCCACCGTGAATGGCCACCGCTGAATGGGTAAACTAGGCCCCATTCGCGGAGACCTTCTTATGCAAGACGACGATTTTTCCCTATTCAAAGCCGAGTTGCGCGGCGTCAAACCCATCCAGCAGAACGACCGTGCCGACACCGGCAAACCCAAGACCGACCGCGCGCGCCTGCAGGCCTTGCGCCAGTCCGCGACCATTTCCGAAGGTGTGACCCGCGTCGACGGCCTGTCCGACCAGTTCGTTATCGATGTCGGTGCCGAAGATCCGCTGTACTGGGCCCGGGACGGTGTGCAGGAAGGCCAGATGCGCAAGCTCAAGCTCGGCCAGGTGAGTTTCGAAGGCAGCCTGGACCTGCACGGCATGAGCGTGGAAAAAGCCCGCGATACCCTGTGGGAGTTCTTGGCCGAAGCCAACAAGCTGGAAATCCGCTGCGTCCGCGTCACCCATGGCAAGGCCGTGCGCATGGACGGCAAGCGACCGATGATCAAAAGCCACGTCAACACCTGGTTGCGCCAGCATCAGGGCGTGCTCGGTTTCACCTCGTGCCTGGCCAAACACGGCGGCACTGGTGCCATTTATGTCCTGCTCAAACGCACCATGATGGATGGCCGCGACGAGTAACTGGCTTTATCCCTGAGCTTTCCTGGCGCGTTCCGCGCTTGCCAGCCGAGGTTTGCCGCCCTACCCTGCGTCTCTGCTTAATTTCCAAAGCCTTACAGGTAGATCCATGTCCCTGGAACAGAACTACACTGCGATCCTCAGCCAACTGGGTGAGGACGTATCCCGCGAAGGCCTGCTCGACACGCCCAAACGTGCCGCCAAAGCCATGCAGTACCTTTGCCGCGGTTATCAACAGACCCTGGAAGAAGTCACTAACGGCGCGCTGTTCAGCTCAGAAAGCAGCGAAATGGTGCTGGTCAAGAACATCGAGCTGTACTCGCTGTGCGAACACCACCTGCTGCCGTTTATTGGTAAAGCCCATGTGGCCTACATTCCAAGTGGCAAAGTGCTGGGCCTGTCGAAGGTCGCACGGATTGTCGACATGTACGCCCGCCGCCTGCAGATTCAAGAGAACCTCAGCCGCCAGATTGCCGAAGCCGTGCAACAGGTGACCGGTGCCCTGGGTGTTGCCGTGGTGATCGAAGCCCAGCATATGTGCATGATGATGCGCGGCGTCGAGAAGCAGAACTCATCGATGGTGACCTCGGTGATGCTCGGCGAATTCCGCGAAAACGCCGCCACCCGCAGCGAGTTTCTCAGCCTGATCAATTGATTGCTGCTGAACGAAAAAAACCGGCCTTTTGCCGGTTTTTTTTGTGCTTGGTAAAAGCATCGCGGCTAAAGCCGCTCCTACAGGATGGCGAAATCCGTAGAAGCGGCTTTAGCCGCGATGCTTTTCAGCTTAGGTCACAGATACCGACGATTTTTCCTACAAGAAGATTTGCCGTTGATCCAGGTCAGCCCCCGCCCCAGAGCCTCTCACTAGCCTTGGCCATCGTTCGTTCGCATTCGAGCAAGACGCTAAGGAAGCAGCATCATGGCCTATCTAGTCTGGCAGGAAGACCTCAACACCGGCATCCCGATCATCGACGACCAGCACAAGCGCATCGTCGCCATGATCAATCTGCTGATCCACGCCAACGAGAACAACCACAGCCGCGAGGAAGTCGGTGAAGTGCTCGGGGAACTGGTGGATTACACCCTGTCCCACTTCGCGTTCGAGGAAGCGCTGCTGGAGGAAGCCGGGTATGCCTTTACCCGTCCGCACAAGCGCGTGCATGAGATCTTCACCGTGCGCGTCAGCGAGTTCAACATGCGCTTCCAGGCGGGTGAGGACGTGACCCAGGAGCTGATCAACCTGCTGTCACGCTGGCTGTTCAACCATATTCGCAACGACGACAAGGCCTACGCGCAAACGGTGAAAAACAACATCAAGGCACTGGTGGACAACCAACAGGCCGGCGGCTGGTTTTCCCGTTCGTTCAAACGCTTTTTCGGCGAAGCCCACGCCTGACCGACGGTTGCGGCAAATGCGCCCAGGCCGAGGTCAGGGCGCACGCATTCAGGTAAGCTGCCGCCCTCGAATTTTCAGCCGCAGAGGGTGTTCCGGTGCTTATCAAAGCGTTGCGGGTTGGCTTGGGCCAGCTCATCGTGTTTATCGACTTCCTTACCCGCCCGCGCAAACAAAAGCGCGCCCCCGAGGCCCAGGCCCAAGTGGCACAAGCCACCACCAGCATGGCCCTGTACCAGTTCCACGCCTGCCCGTTCTGCGTACGCACCCGCCGCACCATGCACCGCCTGAACCTGCCCATCGCCCTGCGCGATGCCAAGAACAACGAAGAACATCGTCAGGCCCTGCTAAACCAGGGTGGCGCGATCAAGGTGCCGTGCCTGCGTATCGATGAAAACGGCGGCAGCACCTGGATGTATGAATCCAAGGCGATCATGCAGTACCTGGAAGACCGTTTCGCCAGCGTCTAAAACGCATCGCGGCTGAAGCCTCCCACAGCTTGTGCTTACCCGTAGGAGCAGCTTCAGCCGCGATGCATTTCAGCCAGCCGCTTAGCCAGGCTGTCCAGTTCGGGAATGGGCGTTTCAGGCAATGTGCGCAACACCGCCTGAGTCACACGCATCTGGCGGATAAACCGCCGGCAGTTGCTGCAGCTGGCCAGGTGCAGACGCACGGCGATGCGTTGACGCAAACGCAATTGCCCGTCGAGAAAATCACTGGAATTGGCCACCAGCTCCTTGCAACTCAGCAATGCCCTGTCTCCTCGAAATGCTCCAGGGTGGCAAACACCTTGAGCCGTGCGCGATGTAGTAAAACTCTGGCGTTAGAGAGCGAGATATCGAGAAGATTACAGATCTCCTCCAGCTCCAGCCCCTGCCGTTCGCGCAGGTTTAGCACGCTGCCTTGCAGCTCCGACAGACTGGCCAGAGTCTTTTCCAGGCACTCGCGCAGTTCCTCTTCCGTCAGCAAGGCGTCCGGCGAGTCCTGGTGCCAGGCGTGGGGTGCCAGCAGCCAGTGGCCGTCTTCGGCAAAACGTTGATCATCGATGCTGCCGTGGGGCGACGGGATATCGTCCAGTAGCACTTCGCGGCGGTTTTGCTTGAGGCGGCTTTTCGCGGTGTTGGCGGTGATGGTCAGCAGCCAGGTCTTCAGGCTTGAACGGCCCTGAAACCCAGCCAGGTTGCGCACCACCGCCAGCCAGGCGTCCTGCACCACTTCATCGGCATTGCGGCTGCCGACAATCGCATAGGCCACCGCGCGCATCGCCCCCTGATAGGTAACGACCAGCTCGCGGTAGGCCTGCTGCTCGCCGACCAGCAGGCGCGGCAGCAGCTCGCTGTCAGACGCGGGGCTCACCTGTCAGTGCTTGCGCAGAATCACGCTACCGATGGAGTAACCGGCGCCGAACGAGCTGAGTACACCCAGCGCGCCACTTGGCAGGTCGTCCTGGTTTTTGTGGAAGGCGATTACCGAGCCGGCGGAGCTGGTGTTGGCGTAGGTGTCGAGAATCACCGGGGCTTCGTCCGGCAGCGCGTCGCGGCCCAGCAGCTTTTTGGTGATCAGCAGATTCATGCTCAGGTTGGCCTGGTGCAGCCAGAAGCGCTTCACGTCCGAGACCTGAATGTCGTTGGCGGCCAGGTGCTCACCGACCAGCTCGGCCACCATTGGGCAGACATCGCGGAACACCTTGCGGCCTTCCTGCACAAACAGTTTGTCGCGGGCACCAACGCCCTCTTCCGCGGCGCGGTTGAGGAAGCCGAAGTTGTTGCGGATGTTGTTCGAGAACGAGGTCAGCAGCTTGGTGCCGACGATATCGAACTGATACTGGGAGGTGGCCAGATCGGCACGTTCCACCAACACGGCGGTAGCGGCGTCACCGAAGATAAAGTGGCTGTCGCGGTCGCGGAAGTTCAGGTGGCCGGTGCAGATTTCCGGGCTAATTACCAGAATCGCGCGGGCCTGGCCGAGCTGAATATTCTGGGTGGCAGCCTGAATGCCGAAGGTCGCTGAGGAACAGGCAACGTTCATGTCGTAAGCGAAACCGCTGATGCCCAGGGCTGCCTGAACTTCGATGGCCACCGCCGGGTAGGCGCGTTCCAGGTTGGAGCAGGCGACGATCACGCCATCGACATCCGCCGCCGTCTTGCCAGCGCGTTGCAGGGCCTGTTCGGCCGCCGCTACGCCCATCTGGCAAAGAATGCCCCACTCTTCGTTGGAGCGCTCTGGCAGGCGCGGGGTCATGCGTTGTGGATCGAGGATGCCTTCTTTGTTCATCACAAAGCGGCTTTTGATCCCGGAGGCTTTTTCGATAAAGGCGCTGCTGGATTCATTCAGCGCTTCGACCTCACCCTTCTCGATGGCAGCGGCATTGTCGGCGTTGAATTGCCGCACATAAGAATTGAAGGACTCCACCAGCTCATCGTTCGAAATGCTGTTTGCCGGGGTATACAGGCCGGTACCGCTGATGACGACGTTATACACGGTCGATCCTCTTGGAAGCTTAATTGATCGGAATGGCGGCTATTGTGCCCGAAAAGGGTGACAAATCCCCAGCGATACTGGCTGACGTTCGTCAGCGGCCAGAAGGCACGCACGTACCGATAGAATTCTCCCGACAGCGCCGCACGGAAAAAACCGGGCCACGGATTCACTCGAGCTGTTCACCATCGTCGAGAAAAACAGCCAAGAACCCCCTCTAGCACGCGAATTATTACCAAATCCGCAATAGATATTTACCCGCGTAAAACCTGCAACATTTGGTCACACCCCCTACTCTAAAAAGGCGCGTGGACTAGACGAACGCTGATAACGCCTTGCCGTTAATCCGCCCCAGGGGCCGCCACAGGCCACCTCTCGCAACCCGCTCAGCCCGTTTGGCCGTTGGCCGAACCCGCTCACAACCGTGAACTGACTACGCCCGGTGCCCGCTTTGTCGTAGCGGCGTATCTGGCATCAGGAGCCCTGCATGACCGAGCAATCCAAAGGCCTCACCCGGCGGCAACTGTTGAAAACCTCCGCCACCACCCTGGCTGCCGGTGCCGCCGCCAGCGCCCAGGCCGCCACCGTAATCGGCACGCCCAAGTGGCTACCCTTCGACCACAACGGCCCCCTGCACTACGACAGCCCCGGCTGGCAATTCTTCACCGCTGAGGAAGCCCTCGAGGTGGAAGCCATTGTCGAGCAACTGATTCCCGCCGATGAACTGAGCGTCAGCGGCAAAGACGCCGGTTGTGCAGTATTTATCGACCGTCAGCTGGTCAGCGACTACGGCGACTTCGGCCGCCTGTATATGCAAGGCCCCTTCACCCCCGGCACCCCGGCGCAAGCCGACCAGTCGCCGCTGGTACCCCGCGAGCGCTACCGCATCGGCCTGGCGGCGCTGAGCAAATATTGCCAGGCGAGCTTCCAGAAAAACTTCAGCGCCCTGCCACCCGAACAGCGCGACAAGGTGCTCACCGACCTGGAAAAAGGTGCCATCAGTCTGGAAGGCATCGAGGCCAAAGCCTTCTTCCAGCAGGTGCTGGACAACACCATGGAAGGTTTCTTCGCCGACCCCATCTACGGCGGCAACCGCGACATGGTGTCGTGGAAAATGATCGGCTTCCCCGGGGCCCGCTACGACTACCGCGATTACATCGGGCTGCATAACCAGAAGCTGAACCTGACGCCGATTTCCATCATCGGCAGCTCCGCCTGGAACAAGAAGGGTTAAACACACCATGGCTAAAAAATTACCTTCCACCGACGTCGTGGTTGTCGGGCTAGGCTGGGCTGGCTCGATCATCGCCAACGAACTGGCTGACACCGGTCTCAGCGTAATCGGCTTCGAACGCGGCCCCTGGCGCGACACCGCCACCGACTTCAACCTGGCTTCGGCCACCGACGAGCTGCGCTACAACCGCCGTCAGGAACTGATGCTGCGGACCAAACAGAACACCTGCACGATGCGCAATAAAGAGTCGGAAACCGCACTGCCAATGCGCGTGTGGGGTTCGTTCCACCCCGGTAATGGCACCGGCGGTGCCGGCAACCACTGGGCCGGTATCACCTTCCGCTTCCAGCCCACCGAATTTCGTCTGCACAGCTACCTGACCGAGCGCTACGGCAAGGAACTGCCAGCCGAGCTGACCCTGCAGGACTGGGGCACCACTTGGGAAGAAATGGAACCGCACTACGATGCCTTCGAGCGTCTGGCCGGCGTTTCCGGCAAGGCCGGTAACCTCAACGGCACCATCGTCGAGGGCGGCAACCCCTTCGAAGGCGCGCGTTCCAAGGAATACCCGAACCCGCCAACCGCACAAACCTACGCGCCGACGCTGTTTGCTGAAGCCGCGAAAAACCTCGGCTACAAGCCCTTCCCGGTGCCCTCGGCGCTGGCCTCCCAGGCCTATACCAACCAGCTTGGCGTGACCATGGGGCCCTGCACCTTCTGCGGTTTCTGCACCAACTACGGCTGCGGCAACTATTCCAAGGCCAGCGCCATCGTCAACGTGCTGCCGGCGCTGATCCGCAAGCCCAACTTCACCGCCAAGACCAACTCCGAAGTGCTCAAAGTCACCATGGACAGCACCGGCACCCGCGCCACCGGCATCATTTATGTCGACTCCAGCGGCCAGGAATGGGAACAACCGGCAGAGATCGTGGTGGTGGCCGCGTTCATCTTCGAGAACGTGCGGTTGATGCTGCTCTCCGGCGTCGGCGAGCCCTACAACCCGATCACCAACACCGGCACCACCGGGCGCAACTACGCGTACCAGACCGCCAACAGCGTGAAGATGTTTTTCAACGACAAGAACTTCAACCCCTTTATCGGTGGCGGTGCCATCGGCATGGGTATCGACGAGTTCAACAATGACAACTTCGACCACTCCGGTTTGGGCTTTGTCGGGGGCGGCAGCACCCGGGTAACGCCGATTGGCGCGGCACCCATCGACTCGCGCTCGACCCCGCCGGGCACCCCGGCCTGGGGTGCGAAGTGGAAAAAAGCCACGGTGGACAACTACCTTTCCACCATGTCCATCGGCTGCGAAGCCAGCAGCTACTCCACGCGCAACAACTACCTGTCGCTGGACCCCAACTACACAGACCCCCACGGCCGTCCGCTACTGCGCATCACCTTCGACTTCCCCGAGAACGATCTGAAGATGGCGCAGTACGTCACCAATAAAGTGGTGGAAATCGCCAAGACCATGAATCCGCGCGAGATGGTCCCGGCACCGCGCAAAGGCCCGTGGGCGAACACCTCGTACCAGTCCTCGCACATCGTCGGCGGTTTCATCATGGGTGCCGATCCGAAGAACAGCTCGGTGAACAAACACCTGCAGGTGTGGGGCGTGCCCAATCTGTTTGTGGTCGGCTCTTCGGCCTTCCCGCAAAACCCCGGCTACAACCCCACGGGCACCGTCGGTGCGCTGGCGTTCAAGGCGGCGGATGCGATTAAACGGCTTTATCTGCAGCGCCCAGGGGAGATGATCAGCGTATGAAAACTCTCCTCTCGATAAGTGCCTGTGCCCTGTTCGGTCTGACCCTTCAGGCCGCCCATGCCGGCACCGGTGCCGACTCCTACAACCTGGTGGAAAAAGGCCGCTACCTGGCCATGGTCGGCGACTGCACTGCCTGCCATACCGTCCCCGGCAAAGCGCCGTTTTCCGGAGGCGTGGCGATTGAAACGCCGTTCGGCAAACTGGTCGGTGCAAATATCACCCCCGACCCGGATACCGGCCTTGGACACTGGACCTTCGATGACTTCCAGAAGGTCATGTCCGAAGGCCACAGCAAGGGTGGCAAGCGCCTGTATGGCGCCATGCCTTTTACCGCCTACACCAAGGTGCGCCGCGAGGACAACCTGGCGATCTGGGCTTATCTGCAAACCCTGGAGCCGGTCAACAACCCGGTGGAAACCAACCAGCTGCCCTTCCCCTTCAACGTGCGCACCAGCCTGATCGGCTGGAACATGCTGAATTTCAGCCAGGGCGAATTCGTAGCCAATGCCGAGAAAAGCCCGCAATGGAACCGTGGCGCTTATCTGGTGGAAGGTCTGGGTCACTGCGGCACCTGCCACACCCCGAAAAACCTGATTGGCGGCGACAAAAACGGCAACTTCCTCGCCGGTGCCAACCTGCAAGGCTGGAGCGCGCCGGATATCACGGCCAACGCCCATAGCGGCATCGGCCAGTGGAGCAATGAGGACATCGTGCAATACCTGAAAACCGGCACCAACCGCTTCGACATCGCCTCCGGACCGATGGCCGAAGCCGTGGAAAACTCCACCCAGCACTGGAAAGACGAAGACCTGCTGGCGGTTGCCGTGTACCTCAAGGATGGCCAGGCACCGGCGCAAGCCCCACAACCCCTGGCGGTCGATACGCCAGCGATGGTGGCTGGCAAAGCGATCTACGCCGACCGCTGTTCCGCCTGCCATGTCGGTAACGGTGAGGGGGTGAAAACCCTGTTCCCGAAACTGGCTGCTGCACCGCTGGTGAACAGCACCGACCCGACCTCGCTGATTCGCGTGGTACTGGCCGGCAGCCGCGCCGGTGGCACCGAAGCGGCACCTACCGCGCCGGCCATGCCATCGTTCGCCTGGAACCTCAGCGACGAAAACATTGCCGACGTACTCACCTATGTGCGCAACACCTGGGGCAATGCGGCACCGGCGGTGACGGCGGGGGAAGTCAGCAATTTGCGTGAGGATCTGCGCCCGTAAAGCCACCACGGTCGCCGTGGGAGGGGCTTCAGCCGCGAGCTTTTGGTCTTAAAGCATCGCGGCTAAAGCCCCTCCCACAGGGTTCCGTGCAGGGGTCTATAAGCTTCATCACGCTGCTGGATAGTGCTTGAGCCGCCCCTCACCCCGCGCCACCCTCCTGACACCCCTCAGGAGAGCACCATGAGCGACTACCACACCCTCACCCGCCACGACAGCAACGGCGTGGCCACCATCGAGTTCGACCACCCGCCCATCAACCTGATGGACCGCGAGGTGATAGTCGACCTGCTGAAACTGGCCAAGAGTCTGGAAGCCGACACCACCACCCGCGTGGTGCTGTTTCGCAGTGCCAACCCAGCCTTTTTCATCGCCCACTTCGACCTCGGCAGCCAATTAAACCAGCCTGCACCGCCGCCCTTGCCGGAAGGTCAGGCCAGCCTGCTCAGCGCGCTGTTCACCCGTTTGAGCAAACTGCCGCAAGTGACCATTGGCGAGCTGCGTGGCCGCGCCCGTGGCGCTGGCAGCGAGTTCCTGCTGGCCCTGGATATGCGTTTTGCCTCAAAGGAAAACGCCGTGCTCGGCCAGCCGGAAGTGGCCGTCGGCTTGCTGCCCGGTGCCGGCGGCACCGTGCGCCTGGCGCAAATGGTTGGCCGCGGGCGGGCGTTGGAAATCTGTCTGGGTGGGGCCGACTTCGACGCCGACACGGCCGAGCGTTATGGCTGGATCAACCGAGCTATCCCGGACGCCGACCTCAGCGCCCATTGCCAAGCCCTGGCCCAGCGGATTGCCAGCTTTCCAGCAGCGGGCATTGCCCATATCAAGGCAGTGGTCGATCAGGTGTCTGCTGCGCCTGCTGGTGCACTCGTGGAGGAGTCGCAGCGTTTTGTCGGCGATATGAACGCCCCTGCCACCCTGGAGCGGGTGCAGTGGCTGATGGATAACGGCGGGCAAGTGGATGGCGAGATGGAGCGGGCGCTGGGGGCGAACCTGGCGAAGTTTCCAGCGCCGTTGTAAGCCTGAACAGCGATCCAGGCTAAAGCCTCTCCCATGGGACGCTGACTCTCTGTGGGAGGGGCTTGAGCCGCGAGCTTTCAAGATCAAAAAGCAGCGCGGCTAAAGCCCCCCAACAAAAAGCAAAGTCAGCCTTTCAGGCGCTTGAGCAACCGCGCCTGCAACTGCTCCAGCTCTGCCGGATCGGCCTTTTTGCTGGCATGCACCCCCAGCCCCTCGCCAGCAAAGCGCGGCACGATATGCATATGGAGATGGAAGACCGTCTGTCCGGCCGGCGCGCCATTGAACTGGGCGACCTGCACGCCGGCCGGCTCCAACTCGTCGACTATCACCCGGGTAAGTTTCTGCACCACCGCCATCACCTTGGCCAGGGCATCGGTATCCACTTCCAGGATATTGCGCGCCGCCGAGCGTTTCGGGATCACCAGACTATGGCCGAAGGACTGCGGAAACACGTCGAGAAAGGCCAGTACGTCATCGTCTTCATAGAGCTTGTAGCAAGGAGCCTCGCCACGAATGATCTGGGCAAAAATATTCTGGCTGTCGTAGTCGCCGTGCAGGCTCATCGGGGTTCTCCTTAGCGCTGGAATGGAGGTTGAACCATACCGGCTATGCCCATCCGATGAAAACCCCGACTAATTTGCAAAATTGCGAGCCGCTGGGCATACCGCCGGTTGCGCCGCGGCAAGCTTTACGGAAGAATCCCGGCCCTTCGCAAACCTGGCGGTCCTACCCTGGCCCACCAGTCATGGCGGCCCTACCAATAATAAACAGCACCGCGACCCGCACTTGCCCCGGCAAGTGACAATGCCTGTCGCCCATCGCTGAACACATTCCAGACACACGCGTCTCCCGCTCCGGCCACAAGCCTGAGGCGGGTTCTTTGGCTTGGCAGAATTTAAGGAAAAAAGCATGTTCAAGTATTTGTCCCTGGCCCTTGCAGCCCTGATGCTGGCGGCCAGCTCGTCCATGGCGGCGGCCGAGGATGCTCCCATCGTCATCAAGTTTTCCCACGTATCGGCGGAAAGCACCCCCAAGGGCCAGGGTGCCCTGCTGTTCAAGAAGCTGGTGGAAGAGCGTCTGGCCGGCAAGGTGAAGGTTGAGGTGTACGCCAACTCGGCACTCTTTGGCGACGGCGAAGAACTGGCCGCCCTGGCCGATGGCCGCGTGCAGATGCTGGCACCGTCGCTGTCCAAGTTCGACAAATACACCAAGCGCCTGCAAGTGTTCGACCTGCCGTTCCTGTTCAACGACCAGGCCGCTGTCGACCGTTTCCTCAAGCGCGAAAAAAGCCGTGAACTGCTGCGCTCGATGAACAGCAGCAATATCTACGGCCTGGGCTTCTGGACCAACGGCATGAAGCAGCTGTCGGCCAACAAGCCTCTGCGTACCCCGGAAGATGCCAAGGGCCTGGCCTTCCGTATTCAGGCCTCCAGCGTGCTGGAAGCGCAGTTCGCCGCACTGGGCGCGACCACGGTGAAACTGCCGTTTGCGGAAACCTACAAGGCGCTGGAAAGCGGCACCGTACAGGGCACGGAAAACCCCTGGTCGAACTTTGTTTCGCAGAAATTCGAGAAGGTGCAGCCGTACGTGACCATCACCAACCATGGCGTGCTCAGCTATATGGTGGTGACCAACAGTAAATTCTGGACCAGCATCCCGTTCCAGATCCGCACCGAGCTGGAATCTATTCTGGACGAAGTGACCCTGTCGGTTAACCAGACCGCCGAGGCCAACAACCAGCGTGATTACGAGCAGCTGGTAGCCGGCGGCAAAGCCAAGATCATCACCCTCACCCCGGCCGAACAAGCCGCCTGGCGCGAAGCGATGCTGCCGGTGTGGAAGCAGTTTGAAGGTGAGATTGGTGCCGACGTGTTGCATGCGGCGCGCGCGGTAAACCGCAAGTAACCACGCTCCATAGCCAATCAACGCCGCCCGTAGGAGCGGCTTTAGCCGCGATTGCAGTGTTAAGCCCTACACCGAAATCGCGGCTGAAGCCGCTCCTACAAGGCAGGGTCGCCGTTAGCCGTCTACGGCGCTCCACTGCTTGTTCAGACGCTTATCGGAAACCGCCATCCGGGTGCCGAGTTGCTGGGCGAACAGCGACACGCGGTACTCTTCCAGCATCCAGCGATACAGCACCAGCTCTGGGTCACGCTTGCCTTCCTGGGCATGTTTGCTGGCACGGGCCTGGTACTGCGCCCAGAGTCCGGCCAACTCGCCACTCCATACCCGGTCCTTCTGCAGCTGCGCGCCAAGCTTGTCGAAGCGCTGCTCGATGGCCTTGAGGTAACGCGGCACTTCCTTTAGCCATTCGGCTGGCGTTTCCCGCACAAACCCTGGGTAGACCAGGTTGCCCAGCTGCGCCTTGATGTCATTGAGGGCCACGGCCTGGGCCAGGTCGATCTTGCCCTTGAAGCGTTTTTGCAGGCCGTGCCAGAGCTTGAGAATTTCCAGGGTCAGGCGCGCCAGGCGCTCGGCATGTTCGGTCCAGGCACCGCGCTTTTTCTCGGCCAGGGCCAGCAGGCCGACACCGTCGCGCGGCAGCGGGTCTTCGCCTTCCAGAATGCAGCTATCCAGGCTGGCCAGCAGAATATCTTCTACCAGCGCCTCGACCCGCCCCAGGTCGCGGTGCAGCAGGCCGAGATCGGTCAGGCCCGGCAGTTTGCCCCGCAGGAATTTGGCTGGCTCGTTCAGCTGTTGCAACAGCAAGCGTTGCAAAGCGCGACGGTGCTGGAACTCAGCCTCGGCAGCGGTGGCGAAGCGACCTTCCTTGACCGTACCGCTCTCTTCCACCAGCGCCGGGTATACCGTCATCGACAGGCCTGCGATGTTTTGCTGGGTGGTCTGCGCCACTGGCGCGAACACTTTGGCTTCCACCGGTTTCTGTTGCTTGTCGGTTTTCACCATGGCCAGGGCAGCCTGGCTGGCTTCGGCAAAACGTGCGGTCTGCTCGGCCAGGTCACGGCCTTCACCGAGCAGTTTGCCCTCGGCGTCGACCACTTCCAGGTTCATCTTCAGGTGGTTTTCCACCTGCTGTTCGGCCTCAGCCCAGGCTTCTTCGCTCACCCGCACGCCGGTCATGCGCTGCAACTCACTGCCCAGCGCCTGCACCAGCGAGCCTTGGCCGAAGGCAATCCGCGCCAGGGCGGCTTTGACAAAGTCCGGCACCGGCACAAAGTTCTTGCGCAGGGCCTTGGGCAGTTCGCGAACCAGGGCGATGCACTTGGCCTCCAGCAAGCCGGGCACAAGCCATTGCAGGCGCTCGGCCGGAATCTGCGGCAGCAGCGGTGCCGGTACCCGCAAGGTAACGCCGTCACGGGGATGGTTGGGTTCGAAATGGTAGGTCAGCGGCAGACGCAGATCGCCCAATTGCAGCTGGTCCGGGTACTGCGCTTTGGTCACTTCCGTGGCATCGCGGGCCAGGATGTCTTCCTCGCGCATGATCAGCAGTTGGGGGTTTTTCGCGCTTTCGGTTTTGTACCAGCTGTCGAAGGTGGCGGTCTGGTAGATGTCCGCCGGCAGGCGCGCATCGTAGAAGCCGAACAGGGTTTCTTCATCAGCCAGGATGTCGCGGCGGCGGGCCTTGGCTTCCAGTTCGTCGAACAGTTCCAGCAGCTCGGCGTTGGCCTTCAAGCACTTGGCTCGTGACTGAATTTCACCGCGCACCAGGCCTTCGCGGATAAACAGTTCGCGCGCCACCGCCGGTTCAATCGGGCCGAAATGCACCGGGCGGCGGCCGACCACGATCATGCCGTACAGGGTGATCTGCTCAAAGGCCACCACTTGCCCGCGCTTCTTTTCCCAGTGCGGTTCAAAGTGGTTTTTCTTGATCAGGTGGCCGGCCAGCGGCTCGATCCAGTCCGGCTCGATCTTGGCCACCTGGCGGGCGAACAACTTGGTGGTTTCCATCAGCTCGGCGGCCATCACCCACTGCGGCTTCTTGCGACCGATCACGCTGGAAGGGTGAATCCAGAAACGCCGCTGGCGGGCCCCCAGGTAGTCGCCGTCTTCGGTTTTCTGCCCGATCTGGCTGAGCAGGCCACAGAGAATCGCCTTGTGCACCGCGGCGTAATCTTTGGCGCGCTGGGCGGCCTCGAGAGTTTCCACATTTTTCGCTGGTTGGGCAGCGGCAGCTGCGGTGGGTTTTGCCTCGGCCGTGCTCTCGCGCTGCGGGGTCAGTTTCAACTCGCGAGTGATCAGCACCAGCTGACGGTGAGCATCACGCCATTCGCGCAGACGCAGGTAGTTGAGGAAGTTTTTCCGGCACCAGTTGCGCAGCGGGTTGGAGCCCAGCTCCTGGCGTTTTTCCTCGAAACCGCGCCACAGATTGATCAGCGCGGCGAAGTCGGAGTCGACGTCCTTCCACTGCGCATGGGCCTGGTCGGCGGCCTGCTGGCGATCCATCGGCCGCTCGCGCGGGTCTTGCACCGAGAGGGCACTGGCGACGATCAGAATCTCATCCAGGCTGCCCAGCTTGGCCGCCTCCAGCACCATACGGCCCAGGCGCGGGTCGATGGGCAGCCGCGCCAGTTGCCGGCCAATCGGCGTCAGCTGGCTTTCGCGGTTAACCGCTGACAGCTCTTGCAGCAGGTTGAAACCGTCGCTGATCGCCTTGCCATCCGGCGGCTCGATAAAGGGAAAGGCGTCGGTCTCGCCGAGGCGCAGATGGAGCATCTGCAGAATCACCGCCGCCAGGTTGGTGCGCAGAATTTCCGGATCGGTAAAGGCCGGGCGCGCGAGGAAATCCTCCTCGCTGTACAGACGCACGCAGATCCCCGGCTCAACCCGCCCGCAGCGGCCTTTGCGCTGGTTGGCGCTGGCCTGGGACACCGCCTCGATGGGCAGACGTTGCACCTTGGCGCGGTAGCTGTAACGGCTGATGCGTGCGGTGCCGCTGTCGATCACATAACGAATGCCGGGCACGGTCAGCGAGGTTTCCGCGACGTTGGTGGCCAGCACGATCTTGCGCCCGGCCATGGGCGCGAAAATCTTCTGCTGCTCGGCCGGAGTCAGGCGCGCATACAGCGGCAGCACCTCGGTAAAACGCAGATTGGCCTTGCGCAGCAGGTCGGCGCAGTCGCGGATCTCGCGCTCACCGGGCAGGAACACCAGCACATCGCCAGGACGCTTGCCTTCGCTGCGCTCAAAGGCCTCGATCTCCTCCAGCGTGGCGAGAATGCCCTGATCGACACTGAGGTCGTCCACCAGGCTTTCGCCCTCCTCGTCCACCTCGGATACCAGCGGCCGGTACCAGGTTTCCACCGGGAAGGTGCGCCCGGACACTTCCACAATCGGCGCGTTATCGAAGTGCTTGGAAAAGCGCTCAAGGTCGATGGTCGCCGAGGTGATGATCACCTTCAGGTCCGGCCGGCGTGGCAACAGGGTTTTCAGATAGCCGAGGAGAAAATCGATATTCAGGCTGCGTTCGTGGGCTTCATCGACGATCAGCGTGTCGTACTTTTCCAGGTAACGGTCGTGCTGGGTTTCGGCCAGCAGAATGCCGTCGGTCATCAGCTTGATCAGCGAGCTGTCTTTGCTCTGATCCTCAAAACGCACCTGATAACCGACCAGCTCGCCCAACGGCGTGCCGATCTCTTCCGCCACCCGCGTCGCCACACTGCGCGCCGCCAAACGTCGTGGCTGGGTGTGGCCGATCAGACCGTGCAAACCACGGCCAATTTCCAGGCAGATTTTCGGCAGCTGAGTGGTTTTCCCCGAACCGGTTTCACCGGCAATGATCAGCACCTGATGCTTGGCCAGCGCCGCCTTGATTTCATCGCGCTTGGCGGCAATCGGCAGGCTGTCGTCATAGCGCATCAGCGGCACGCTCAGACGCCGCGCCTCGACCTTGGCGCAACTCTGCTGGAAGCGTTCCAGCCACTGCGCCAGCTTGGCCTCATCGGCGTGGCCGGCCTTGCGCAACTCATGCAATTGCCGACGCAGGCGATGGCGGTCGGCGACCAGGGCCTGGTCGAGGTTTTTCAGCAAGGCATCGGAGGTGGGCGTGGCGTTGGTCATTGGCGGGGGGGCAACAATCAAAAAGGCGGGGGCGGATTGTCGCAGATTTTCGCCGCGCCATGCGCCGCCGCTAGCTCCCGGCGCTTGTTGAGCGGCCCGCCGCAGCAGGCTAGGTGCCGCTCCTCCGCCAGGGCATCACGGATGCAGGCGATTCAACCCTGGCGGAATGCCGCTGCTATCGGTTTGCTTCCAGGGCCCATTGGCATAAGTGGCCCAGGTCCAACCGTTATCCCAGCGGTAATAGGTGCGCTCGCGGTAGTAAAGGTTGGGCACATTATCCAGCACATAAACGCCCAGCTGCGTGTCCCAGTAGCTGTTCACCCCTGGTGGCGGGGCAAAGTGCGGATGGGCTTTCATGCGGGTACTGGCCGGTGCCTGGGTCGGCAGCGGCGCACTCTTGGGTTGCTGGGTGGATTTCGACGGGGTGGTGGCCGGCGGGATGCTGTTGGGCGGCACGGGAATCGGCTGCGGACTGGGTTGCTGCATCGGCGTGGTACAGCCGGTCAAAGCCACAATCATCAGCGCTGCTGCGCCTCGTGCCCAAGTCATCATGGTGTTTGTCCGTCCGCCGAATCGATGGTCAGCTGTTGCTGATCCTTGCTGCTACTGGCCAGAGGCTGACTGCGACCAATCCACTCGCCCGCCTTGGCATTGCCTGCCCGCGAGATGCGAGCCTGGAGTATGACCTGAGGGAAGTTGGAGAGTTTCAGTTGCGGCATCATCGCGTCGCTATCGGCCAGGCTGACCTCGGCGGGCAGGTCGGCAACCGTCATGCGTTTCACCGCCAGCGGCATCGGTGGCCCGGAAGCGGCACGGGCGAAGACGAACACGCTGTCACCCGGCTGCACCTTGGCCTGGACTTGCGGTGCCAGTTGCACCCGCACTTTCAATACCCTGCCGGTTTCGGCGACAGCGGCCGGCTGTTGCGCGGTTTGCTGGTCCGCCGGCAAGTTGCTGCGGGCCCGCTCGATCCCACCCTCGATGGCGGCGCGCGATGGATCGTCGGCCGGCATCAGAGCCACCAGGCGGCCCCAGTAGTTGACGGCATCCTGGAAGCGTTTGTCTTCGAACGCGGCAATACCCAGCAAACCCAGGCTGGTGACTTCGTCCGGGTTGGTTTTCAACGCTTCGTCGGTCAGGGCCTGCAGATCTGCGGACCATTTCTTGTCGTTGGCAAAGTAGCGGGCCTGGGCCAATTGGCCGAGCAGCTCGGGCTGGCGTCCGGCGATGCCGATGGCGCGCTCGAAGGCAGTGGCGCCATCGCTCGGGCGCTCCTGGCTCATATAGGCACGGCCCAGGTAATACCAGGCTTCGGCGGAGTCCGGCTGGGCTTTTACCGCTTGCTCCAGGCGCGCGGTCATTTCTTCGATGGTGCGCGGCGGCTGGGTGGAATCCTGGGCCAGTTCGACCTTGTCCAGCGCGCCCCAATGCCAGTACATGCCCAGCGCCAATACCGGCACCAACAAGGCGGCGGCCAGTGGCACCCACTTGCCGAGCTTGGAGGTGCGCGTCTGATCGGTGCCTTCGGTATCGGCCAGCAGTTCCCGCGCCGCTTCGGCCTGAGCGGTTTGCAACTGCTCGGCGCTGAGGGTGCCGGCCTGGTGTTGAGCGGTCAGCTCCGCCACGCGTTCCTGGTACAGGGCCACGTTCAGGGCGGTGCGGTCTTCTTCGCGCTGGGCACGGCGGCCACGCACTACGGGAATCAACAGAAATGCCAAGGCCACCAGCAACAGCAGGCCGGCAGAAAGCCAGAATTCGATCATTGGGAAGTTTTGTCCGCAGGCACAGAATTGAATTGCTCGGTAGAAGATTGATCAGCCTTGAGCAGCGCGTCCAGACGCGCCTGCTCGTCGCCCGACAGGCCAGTGTCGGGACCGGTCAATGTTTTGCGCCGACGCAGGGCAATCACCACCATCACCAGAAAGCCGGTGCCCAGCGCCGCTGCCGGGCCGTACCAGAGCAGCAAGGTGCGGGCGGTAACGGCTGGCTTGTAGCGCACGAACTCGCCGTAGCGGTCGACCATAAAGTCGACGATCTGCTCGTTGCTCTTACCTTCGCCGAGCATGCGGTAGATCTCTTTGCGCAGGTCGGCAGCAATCGGCGCGTTGGAGTCGGCGATGTCCTGGTTCTGGCACTTGGGGCAACGCAGTTCCAGGGTAAGCTGGCGAAAACGCTCGCGCTCGGCTTCGTTGGCAAATTCATAGGTGTCGATGGCGGCCTGGGCCACGCCTGCCAGGCTCAAACCCAAGGCTACCGCGGCAAGCCAGCGCTTCATTGGCCCGCCTCGTCGACCAGTTCCTGGTACTTGCTGGCCAACTGCTCACGCCAGACCACTTCGTCGATCACGCCAACGAACTTGTGGCGGATGATGCCCTTGCTATCGATCAGAAAGGTTTCCGGCGCACCGTATACCCCGAGGTTCAACCCCAGGCTGCCCTCGGCGTCATTGATATTCAGCTGGTAGGGGTTATGGAATTCCTTCAGCCATTTCTGCGCGGCGGCGTTGTCATCCTTGTAGTTGACCCCGTATACCCGCACGCCTTGCTGGGCCAGTTTGTTCAGCACCGGGTGCTCGACCCGGCAGGAAATGCACCAGGTCGCCCATACGTTAAGCAGTGCCGGTTTGCCCAGCAGGTCGGCGCGACTCAGGGTTTTCTGCCCTTCCACAGCCGGCAACGAGAACTCCGGCACCGGTTTGCCGATGAGTGCCGAGGGCAGCTCGGACGGGTCAAGGAACAGGCCGCGATAGAGAAACACCGCACCCACCAGAAAAACCACCAACGGCAGCAGCAACAACGCCCGCTTCATGCCTCTGCTCCACTCAGGCCCAAGGCTTCACGCACTCGGGTTTTGACTTTGACCCGGTAGCGCCGATCCAGCGCTGCCAGCAGACCACCGAAACCGGTGAGCAAACCGCCGAACCAGATCCAGCGTACAAAAGGTTTGACGTGAATGCGCACAGCCCAGGCGCCGTTATCCAGTGGCTCGCCGAGGGCGATATAGATGTCGCGGGTAAAACCGGCATCGATCCCGGCTTCGGTCATCACCGATTGCTGCACGGTATACAGACGTTTTTCCGGGTGTAGCACGGCCACTTCCTGGCCGTCTTCGATCACTCGTACGGTGCCACGGTCGGAGGTGAAGTTGGGGCCCTGGAAGTGTTCGGCGCCGTCGAAAATAAAGTGGTAGCCGCCCAGGTCGGTGGACTCACCGCGCTCCATACGCATATCGCGCTGGGCGCTGTTCTGGCTGGACAGCACCACGCCGAGGGCGCACACAGCGATACCCAGGTGCGCGAGCTGCATACCCCAGTAGCTGCGGGTCAGCTTGCCCAAGCCCTTGAGCAGACCGGTGTTGCGGGTTTTATCCAGCAGGTCGCGCACGCCGGCCAGCAGCACCCAGGCCGCCAGCAGGCAGACAGCAAGCACCGCCCAGTTGAAGTCGCCAAGCACCATCGAGGCCACGCCACCAATCACCACGCTGGCGATCAGCACCGGGCTGAGCATGCCCAGCAGCCATTTTACCGGGGTGTCTTTCCAGCGCACGATCACGCCGACCGCCATCACCACCATCAGCAGGCTCATCAGCGGCACGAACAGCGCGTTGAAGTACGGCGGGCCAACCGACAGCTTGGCTCCGGTCAGGGCATCGAGCACCAGCGGGTAGAGGGTGCCGAGCAGAATCATCGAGGCGGCCACCACCAACACCAGGTTATTCCCCAGCAAGAGCATTTCCCGCGACCAGGGGGCGAAACCCACCTGGCTTTTCACCACTGGCGCACGCAGGGCGAACAGGGTCAGCGAACCGCCGACCACCACCAGCAGGAAGGCCAGAATAAACACCCCGCGCTCGGGATCCGAGGCGAAGGCGTGAACCGAGGTCAGCACCCCGGAACGAACCAGAAAGGTGCCGAGCAAACTCAGGGAAAACGCGGCGATGGCCAGCAGCACGGTCCAGCTTTTGAACACCCCGCGCTTTTCCGTAACCGCCAGGGAGTGGATCAGCGCCGTGCCCACCAGCCAGGGCATGAACGAGGCGTTTTCCACCGGGTCCCAGAACCACCAGCCGCCCCAGCCGAGTTCGTAGTAGGCCCACCAGGAGCCGAGGGTGATGCCGATGCCCAGGAAGGCCCAGGCAACGATGGTCCATGGCCGCGACCAGCGCGCCCAGGCCGCATCCAGACGACCACCGAGCAAGGCGGCGATGGCGAAAGAGAAGGCCACCGAGAACCCGACATAACCCATGTACAGCATCGGCGGATGCACGATCAGGCCGATGTCCTGCAGCAGCGGGTTAAGGTCACGACCGTCCACCGGGCTTTGCGGCAGCAAGCGCGCGAAGGGGTTGGAGGTGATGATCAGAAACAGCAGAAAGCCGATGCTGATCATGCCCATCACGCCCAGCACACGGGCCAGCATCACTTGCGGCAGCTGACGGGAGAACACCGATACGGCGAAGGTCCAGCCACCGAGGATCAGCGCCCAGAGCAGCAACGAGCCTTCGTGGGCACCCCATACGGCGCTGAATTTGTAGTACCAGGGCAAGGCGCTATTGGAGTTATTGGCGACATAGGCGACCGAGAAATCGTCGGTCATAAAGGCCCAGGTCAGGCAACCGAAGGCCAACAGCAGAAAGCTGAATTGCCCCCAGGCGGCTGGCTGGGCCAGGCCCATCCACTGACGATCACCGCGCCAGGCGCCGATCATCGGCAAGGTGGCCTGCACCAGCGCCATGCACAGGGCGAGGATCATCGCCAGGTGGCCGATTTCCGGAACGATCAGAGCGGCCATCATGGTTGTTTCTCCGCGCTGGCCGGGGCATACGCCGCGCCATCCTGAGGAGCGGACTGGCCGCTGTCTTTGAGGGCCTTGGTGACTTCCGGCGGCATATATTTTTCGTCGTGCTTGGCCAGCACTTCATCGGCGATCAGCACGCCATCGGCATTCAGCTTGCCAAGGGCGACGATACCCTGCCCTTCGCGGAACAGGTCCGGGAGGATGCCGCGATAACGAATGGTCACGCTCTTGGCGAAGTCGGTGACTACGAACTGCACGTCCAGGGAGTCGCCGCTGCGTACCAGCGAGCCCTTCTCCACCATGCCACCGGCGCGGATGCGGGTGTCATGGGGCACTTCGCCGTTGGCGATCTGGGTGGGGGTGTAGAACAGGTTGATATTCTGCTGCAGGGCGCTGAGTGCCAGGCCCACGGCAAGGCCAACGCCGGCGACGATGGCAAGAATGATCAACAGGCGTTTTTTACGCAGCGGGTTCACTTCTGACTCTCCCGGCGCAAACGACGCGCCTCTTCTTGCAGATAACGACGACGCGCCACAATCGGCAGCGCGACGTTGAGTGCCAACACCGCCAGGCTGATGCCGTAAGCGGTCCAGACATACAGACCATGGTGACCCATGGCGAGGAAATCACTGAAGGAGGCAAAACTCATCGCAGGCCTCCCTGTTCAATCTGCTTCGCCACTTCTTCTTTCACCCAACTGGCGCGCGCTTCGCGCTTGAGCACTTCCAGGCGCATGCGCATCAGCAGCACGGCAGCAAAAAAGCAGTAGAAACCCAGCACCATAAGCAGCAGCGGCAGCCACATTTCCGCCGGCATGGCCGGGCGTTCGGTGATCTTGAAGGTGGCACCCTGGTGCAGGGTGTTCCACCACTCCACTGAATATTTGATGATCGGAATATTCACCACGCCCACCAGCGCCAGCACCGCACAGGCCTTGGCGGCGCTGTCCCGGTTGCTGATGGCGTTGCCCAGGGCAATTACGCCGAAGTACAGGAACAGCAGAATCAGCATCGAAGTCAGGCGCGCGTCCCATACCCACCACGAACCCCAGGTCGGCTTGCCCCAGATGGCACCGGTAAGCAGCGCGATGGCGGTCATCCAGGCACCGATAGGCGCTGCCGATTGCAGTGCGACGTCGGCGATTTTCATCTTCCAAACCAGCCCCACCAGACCGGCTACCGCCAGCAGCACATAGCAGGACTGCGCCAGCATGGCCGCCGGTACGTGGATATAGATGATGCGGAAGCTATTGCCCTGCTGGTAATCCGGTGGCGCAAAGGCCAGGCCCCAGACCAGGCCGGTGGCGATCAGCAGCACAGCCGCCACGCTCAACCAGGGCAGCCAGCGGCCGCTGATCTGGTAGAACCATTTGGGCGAGCCCCATTTGTGAAACCATGTCCAATTCATCAGGGTAACCACGTCATTTTTATTCGCCGACGCTAATGGCCAGGCCTGCGGCGGTCGCAAAAGGTGTCAGGGTAATGGCCAGGGCCGTAAGGCTGGCCATCCACAGCAAGTAACCGACCACTGGTAACCCCTGCAACGAGGCTTGCAGCGCCCCACTACCCAGAATCAGCACGGGGATATACAGCGGCAGAATCAGCAGCGCCAACAACAGGCCGCCACGTTTGAGGCCGACGGTCAGCGCCGCCCCCACTGCGCCCAACAGGCTGAGCACGGGGGTTCCCAAGAGCAAAGTGAGCAATAAAACCGGAATGCACTGACCCGGCAGGCCGAGCATCAGAGCCAGCAGCGGCGCCAGCAACACCAGGGCCAAGCCGGAAAACAGCCAGTGTGCCAGCACCTTGGCCAATACCAGAAGAGCCAGGGGGTGCGACGAAAGGACCCACTGCTCTAACGAACCGTCTTCGAAATCACTGCGAAACAGGCCGTCTAGCGAGAGCAATACCGCCAATAATGCGGCTACCCAGATCAGCCCCGGCGACAAGGTTTGCAACAGTTGGCTTTCCGGGCCCACCGCCAGCGGGAACAGGGCGATCACGATGGCGAAAAACACCAGCGGGTTGGCCAGCTCGGCCGGGCGGCGGAACAACAGCCGCGCCTCGCGGGCGACCAGCAAGGTAAATACGTTACTCATGATTGGCGCTGCCCCAGGTCCAGTTCGCGGTAACCGGCGGGGGTGTGGGCCAGTGCGTGGTGGGTGGTCAATACCACCATGCCGCCCTGCTCGCAGTGCCAAGCCAGGTGCGCTTCCAACTGGGCCACGCCGGTTTTATCCAGCGCCGTGAAAGGCTCATCGAGAATCCACAGTGGCGGCGGCTCGAGGTACAACCGCGCCAGAGCCACCCGGCGCTGCTGGCCGGCGGACAGGGTATGACAGGGAACGTCTTCAAAACCGCGCAGACCAACCTGCTCCAGCGCCTGCCAGATGGCGTCGCGGCTGGCCGGTTGGTGCAAGGCGCACAGCCAGCTGAGGTTTTCTTCAGCGGTAAGGAGGCCCTTGATGCCCGCTGCGTGGCCAAGCCACAGCAGGTTGCGCGCCAGCTCGTGGCGTTGCCTGGCCAGCGGCTGGCCATTGAGCAACACTTCGCCGGCGGTGGGTTGCATCAGCCCGGCCAACAGACGCAGCAGGCTGGTCTTGCCGCTGCCGTTGGGGCCGCTGATCTGCAGCATTTCCCCGGCGGCCAGGCGCAGCTCCAGGCGCTCGAAGAGCATGCGCCAGTCCCGCTCGCAGGCGAGCGCCACAGCTTCGAGTAAGGGGCTATTCAAGGATAGGCTGACCTTCGGGCTAGGGGCCGGACGGAAAATCCGGGTCGGCAGGTTGTTGCCCTGCATTTGCTATCAAGTCCAGGCAAGCTTGGCCGCTATACTCAGGCAAGCCAAACAGCACGGCCGACCCGGACGGGGCGGCATTATACATGTCATGCCCGCCCCTCGAAGCTGGCTTTTTCGACAGGTTGTAAACCGCCGATGAGCGAAATCAGTAGCACTCGCCCACTCCCCCCGGTCACCCCGACCACGCGGCCGAACACCTCGGTGACCGATGCAGCGGTGAAACTGCTGCAGCCGCTGGGCGATCTGCTGGCAGTAGGCGACAGCACCACGGCGGAAGTGGTGAGCGTCAAAGACCTCGCGCAGAACTTTCAGCAGGTGCTGCTCAAAGTCACGCTCAACGGCGGTCAGCAGGCCACCCTACAAGCCACCACCCATCAGCCTCTGGTACAGGGCAGCACAGTAGCGGTCACGGCCCTCTCCGACACCCGCCTGGCAGTGCTGATGCAGGTGGCGGCCGGCGGCGACCCGCTGACCAGCCTGGACGGCGAGGTGATGCCCCCCGGCACGGTGATTCAGGGCAAGATCGAATCCAGCCAGGCATTTGTGCAGCCACAAACCCTGCAAGTGCTCAACAAGGTGCTGGTCAGCTTGCTCAATACGCCCCTGGCCGGCAGCAAGCTGGCCCTGGAAACCCCGCTGAACCTGCCAGTTGGCAGCCTGCTCACGGCCCAGGTGCAAAGCAATCAATCCCTTACTTTTCTGCCCCTGAGCGGCCGTCTCGACCAGTTGGAGCTGGGGCAACAACTGGCCAGTCAGCAAAGTCGCCAGGGCTCCCTGGAGGGGCTGCTGAAATCCCTGCAGGGCCTGAGCGGCAAGGACGGCGTGCCAGATGGTGTGCGCGGTGCCATCGACAAACTGCTCGGCTCACTGCCCGATAGCGCCCAGCTCGGCGACTCGAAGGGGCTGTCCCAGGCCTTGGAGAAAAGCGGCATGTTTCTCGAAGCCAAACTGTTGAGCGGTAACGCCGCCGGTTTGCCGCAGGACATGAAGGCCAACCTGCTGCGCCTGATCGCACAAATACTCCCGGCCTTGCCCAGCGGCACTGCCGTCAACCCGAACACCATCGGTGCCAACCTCGGCCAGGCGCTCCCGGTATTTCTCCGCAACGCCCTCGGTGCCCTCGGGCAGACCGGGCTCAAGCAGCAAGGCCTGACCTTTCCCCTGCCGAGCAAACTGCAGCAGGAGATGGAAAATGAAGGCGACCTGGAAAGTTTGCTCAAGCTCGCCGCCGCAGCGGTATCGCGCCTGCAAACCCACCAGTTGTCGAGCCTGGCACAAAGCCAACTGACCCCGGAAGGCAACCTGCTGACCACCTGGCAGATGGAAATCCCCATGCGCAACCAGCAGGACCTGGTACCGCTGCAGCTGAAAATGCAGCGCGAGGAGGCGCAGGAGGAAAAAAACGGCGGCAAAGGTGGCAAGAAAGGCCAGCAGCAAGAGCCGGTCTGGCGCATCGAACTGGCCTTCGACATCGCTCCGCTGGGCCCGCTGCAGGTGCAAGCGCAACTGGCCCGAGGCAGCCTGACCAGTCAGCTGTGGGCCGAGAAAGCCAGCACCGTACAGCTGATCGACACCGAATTGGGCACCCTGCGCGAGCGCCTCACGGCGGCCGGGCTGAATGTCGGCGAGCTGGAGTGTCAGCAAGGCATCCCGCCGCAAGGCCCGCGCACCACCCTCGAACAACGCTGGATCGACGAAAAAGCATGAAACGCCAAGCCCCCCGCCAGGCCATTGCCCTCAACTACGACGGCAAGAGCGCGCCCAACCTCACCGCCAAAGGCGACGATGAACTGGCCGAAGCGATTCTGGCGATTGCCCGCGAATATGAAGTACCAATCTACGAAAACGCCGAGCTGGTACGCCTGCTGGCGCGAATGGAATTGGGCGACGCGATACCGGAAGAGCTGTACAAAAGCATCGCCGAGATCATCGCCTTTGCCTGGTATCTGAAAGGTAAGTGCCCGGAAGGCTTTACCCCGGATGAAGGTGGCGAGAAGGATGTAACCCCGCATACCCCGCAGCCGCTGCTGGACTGAACCGCCTTCCCTGTAGGAGCGGCTTCAGCCGCGATGTTTTTTCAACAGCAAGAGCATCGCGGCTAAAACCGCTCCTACGAGAGCGCCGACGAGACGAAACTCAGCGCTTGGCTTGATTGAGCTTGCTGACCAGCTCGGCTTCGGCGCGACTGAGGCCGCAGGATTGGGTCAGGTCTTCAACGCTGGCGCCCAAGCCGACCAAACGCGCCGCCTGGGTGAAGGACAGATTGCTCGGATCGCGCTGCTCGATCTGACTGAGCTTGTCCGGAATCGGTGCCAGGGTGCGGCGCAGTTCGTACAACTCTTCGCCCATGCGGATACTGCCGGTGAGGTAGGTATCCAGACGTTTTTTCAGTTCCTTGATCGCCTGATCGCGCAGGGCGTCGCGCTGCGTCTGGTGCTCGAATTGACGAACGAACTCGCGCTGTCGCCCCGCCAGCCAGATGCAGGTGCCGCCCAGCGTGACGCAGGCCAGGGCCAGCACCAACAGCGCGATGTCGAGCATGGGTCAGATGCTCTCCAGTTCGGACCATTCTTCTTCGGACATCATCTTGTCCAGCTCAACCAGAATCAGCAGCTCGCCGTTCTTGTTGCAGACGCCCTGAATGAACTTGGCCGATTCGTCGTTGCCGACGTTGGGCGCGGTTTCCACCTCCGATTGGCGCAGGTAAACCACTTCCGCCACGCTGTCGACCATGATGCCAACCACTTGCTTGTCGGCTTCGATAATGACGATACGGGTGTTGTCGGTCACCGAACCGGAGTCCAGACCGAAACGCTGACGGGTGTCGATTACCGTCACCACGTTGCCGCGCAGATTGATGATACCCAGCACATAGCTAGGGGCACCCGGCACCGGAGCGATCTCGGTGTAGCGCAGGACTTCCTGCACCTGCATCACGTTAATGCCGTAGGTTTCGTTATCCAGGCGGAAAGTCACCCACTGCAGAATGGGATCTTCGGAACCTTGTGCGGACGTTTTCTTCATATCCCTAGCCTCATCAATGCCGCTTGCGCGGCGTACGGGTGTTACCCGCCGTTTACCTTAAAGCCCCGCACTGGCGGGGCTGTTCAATCATCACAGCGTCAGTGCACGCGACCGTCACTGCTCAAGCGCTTGGCTGCGCCGCTGGCGATAAGCTCGGCCAGTACGGCCACATCCACCAATGCGCACATATGTTCGATCACCGTGCCAGCCAACCACGGCCGCTGGCTACGCTGACTGCGCCACTTGACCTCTTTGGGGTCCAGGCGAATCGACCGACTGACTTGATGCACCGCCAGCCCCCATTCGTAGCCTTGCACGGAAATCACATACTGCAAGCCCTGGCGGAAATCATCGCGGTAGCGATCAGGCATCACCCAGCGCGCAGTGTCCAGCACTCGCAGGTTGCCGGCTTGGCACGGGAGGATACCGAGGAACCAGTCCGGCTGACCAAACAGCGGCGTCAGCTCCTGCCCCACCAGCGGATAAATCGAGCCCAGGCACACCAATGGCACGGCCAAGGTCAGACCGGCGACATCGAATAGCAAGCATTCGAACGGCTCTTCGCCCCAACTGGGCTGGCCATCGAGTTGCAAGGGAGGTGGCGTAGGTGCCATATCGGTATGGATTTGCTGCGCCACCAGCGACTCGACAACTGGCGGGGCGACCACAACCGGTTTTTCTGCCACCGGCTTCTCGGCCACCGGCGCTGGCGTCTCGACCAACAGTGTTGGCATCAACAGCGGCTTGGCCATTTCCAGGGTGGGCAGAACCAGGGTCGGGCGCTCGAGTTTTACCTCAGCCGGCCTGGCGGCAACGGGCGGCGCTTGCAGACGCGCATCGCGCACCTGCTCTTCGAGCACCGCAGCTTCAAATTCATCGAGGGAAATAGCATCGGATTCAACGCTCACCGGTGCCGGCTTGGCCACGGGTGCCGGGGCAACCTGCAACGGACGCACCAGCGCGGGGGCTGCCACAGGGGCAACAGGCGCGGCCACCACCGCCAGACTGACGGGCTCAGCCGGCAGCGTGTCGGCCAATTCGGCAGCCGCTTCCTGCAGCAGGCCGTCCAGATAGGACTGCAAAGCCAGCTGCGGGCGGGTAGCGGTTGCGGTAGGACGACTCATAGAGAAAATCCGAATGAATGAACTGATTCATATATCGGCAGCATCCGCTGCGGACTTGAGCCAGCCTTGATAGCAAAAATCGCCATGGCTATGCGACCTGCGCCGCCAGTTCGTTGCTGAGCAAATGCTTGAGCAGCGCCCGGTAAGCCAGTACGCCACGACTCTTGTCATCGAACTGCGAAGGCGTCTGCCCTGCCCGGCTGGCATCGCGCAGACGGGTGTCGACCGGAATATAAGCCGGCCACAGATGATCGGGATAAGCATTGCGCAGCGTGCGCAAGGTGCTCAGGGACGCCTGGGTGCGGCGATCGAACAGGGTCGGCACGATGGTGTAGGGCAGCGCCTGTTTGCGCGAACGGTTGATCATCGCCAGGGTGCTGACCATGCGTTCCAACCCCTTGACCGCGAGGAACTCGGTCTGCACTGGAATCGCCAACTGCTGGCTGGCGGCCAGGGCATTGACCATCAACACACCGAGCAAGGGCGGGCTGTCGATAATGGCGTGGTCGAAATCGTCCCACAGCTGCGCCAGGCTTTTTGCGATCACCAGGCCCAGGCCGCTCTGCCCTGGCGACTGGCGCTCGAGGGTAGCCAGCGCGGTGCTGGAAGGCATCAGAGAAATGGATGGATGGCTGGTGGGTAGCAGCAGTTGCCCGGGCAGACCTTGGGGCACATTGCCCTGGTGCTGGAACAAATCGAACGCGCTGTGTTCCAGGGAATCCGGGTCGTGCCCGAAATAGCTCGTCATGGAGCCATGTGGATCCAGATCGACCACCACCACACGCTTGCCGGCATCGGCCAACAGGCCCGCCAGTGCGATGCTTGTGGTGGTCTTGCCTACCCCACCTTTTTGATTGGCTACTGCCCAGACTCTCATGTTCGTTATCCTCCCGGCACCTCAAGGGCTTACCGAGAACAAGCGCCAACCTAAGGGGTTGGCGACGGGGAATTGACAGCACCGCCCGCAGGCGGCTGCACCGCGGGTGTTGGTGCAGGTTGTGTGCCAGCCCGCTCCAATGCGGCATCGGGCTGTGCATGGGCACTTCCTACACCACTAACACTGCGTCGCACATCCAGGTTGCGTGACACCACCAGTACTACCCGGCGATTGCGCGCTCTTCCCTCTGCCGTGGCGTTATTCGCGATCGGCTGAAACTCGCCATAACCCACCGCTGCCAGGCGCCCGGCGTTTACCCCATCCATGGCCATCATTCTTACAATGCTAGCTGCCCGCGCCGTAGACAGCTCCCAGTTCGTGGGAAACTGCGCGGTTTTGATCGGAAGATTATCTGTGAACCCTTCCACATGGATGGGATTCTCATAAGGTGCCAGAATTTTGGCAACCTTTTCGATAATGGTGAAGGCCATATCGTTGGGAATGGCATCGCCGCTGGGAAACAACAGGCTGGAGTTCAGCTCGATTTCGATCCACAGCTCGTTGCCGCGCACGGTCAACTGGTCACTCTTGATCAGGTCGCCAAAGGCCGACTTCACCGCCTCACTGATTTCCTGCAGGGCCTTGCTGGGATCTTCACCGGCCGGCGTGTCCTGATCCAGCGGGCGCTCCGGCTCGGTGGTCAGCGGGCGCTCCTCCCCCACGGGTATCGGTTTGATAGCCCTATCCGGCTGATTGAAGGCACCCACCAGGCTGTCGGAAAGAATCTTGTACTTGCCCTCGTTGATCGACGAGATCGAGTACATCACTACGAAAAAGGCAAACAGCAGAGTGATGAAGTCCGCGTAGGAAACCAGCCAACGTTCGTGATTTTCGTGTTCATCGTGATGCCGCCGACGGGCCATATTCAGCCAGAGCCTTTAGTCCATGAAGCCTTGCAACTTGAGCTCGATCGAACGCGGATTTTCCCCTTCGGCAATGGAGAGAATTCCTTCCAGGAGCATTTCCCGGTAGCGCGACTGGCGCAAGGCAATGGCTTTCAGCTTGTTGCCTACGGGCAACAGAAACAGGTTGGCGAACGCCACACCATAAATGGTGGCGACAAAAGCAACGGCAATACCGCTACCCAGCATGCTGGGGTCGGCGAGATTGCCCATCACATGAATCAGGCCCATCACCGCACCAATGATGCCGATGGTGGGCGAATAACCGCCCATGCTGTCGAACACCTTGGCGGCCTGGATATCGCGGCCCTCCTGGGTGTACAGATCGACTTCAAGAATGCTGCGGATGGCTTCAGGCTCGGCGCCATCCACCAGCAGCTGCAAACCTTTGCGCGCGTAGGGGTCGGCTTCGACATCCGCGACCGCTTCCAGGCCCAGCAGGCCTTCCTTGCGCGCGATCATGCTCCAGCCCACCACGCGGTTGATGCCGCCGGCCAAGTCGATGCGCGGCGGGAAAATGATCCAGCGCACGGTGGTCAGCGAGCGTTTGAACACTGTCATTGGCGTCTGCAGAAACGCCGCCCCAAGGGTGCCGCCGATCACAATCAGAAACGCCGGGCCATTGAGCAGCGCGCCTACGTGCCCGCCTTCCAGGTAGTTGCCACCGAGAATGGCAACGAACGCCAGGATCACCCCGATGAGGCTGAGTACATCCATCAGACACAGGCCTCCACCAGGTGTCGACCGATGTCATCAAGGCTGTAGACCGCGTCCGCCAGATTGGCTTTGACGATGGCCATGGGCATGCCGTAAATCACGCAGCTGGCTTCGTCCTGAGCCCACACCTGGCTGCCGCCCTGCTTGAGCAGACGCGCACCTTCACGGCCGTCGGCCCCCATGCCGGTGAGCACCACGGCCAACACTTTGTCGCCGTAGGCTTTGGAGGCGGAGCCGAAGGTGATGTCCACACAGGGGCGATAGTTCAGGCGTTCGTCACCCGGGAGGATTTTCACCGTGCCACGGCCGTCGACCATCATCTGCTTGCCACCCGGTGCCAGCAGGGCCAGACCAGGGCGCAACTGATCGCCGTCTTCGGCCTCCTTGACGCTGATGCGGCAGAGCTTGTCCAGACGCTCGGCAAAGGCCTTGGTAAAGGCCGCCGGCATATGCTGAATCAATACGATGGGCGCTGGAAAATTGGCCGGCAGCTGGGTCAGTACGCGCTGCAACGCCACCGGGCCGCCGGTGGAGGTGCCGATGGCCAACAGCTTGTATGCCTTGCGTTTCGGCGCGGCGCTGGAAGACGCCGCAGGTGCCGCAGCCGGTGCGGCGGTTGGCCGTGGCGCAGCCGGTGCGGGGCGTGCGGGCGTAGTGCTGGTGGTCGGCGCATGCGCCGGTGCAGGTGCCGCAGCAGGTGCTGTCGGGGCGCTGGAGAAACTGCTGTAGCGACGGTTACTGCGGGCGATGGTATGCACTTTCTCGCACAGCAGCTGTTTGACCTTCTCGGGATTGCGCGAGATGTCTTCGAAATTCTTCGGCAGGAAATCCACCGCACCGGCATCCAGCGCATCGAGCGTAACGCGCGCGCCTTCGTGGGTGAGCGAGGAGAACATCAGTACCGGAGTTGGGCAACGCTGCATGATATGACGCACGGCAGTGATGCCATCCATCATCGGCATTTCGTAGTCCATGGTGATCACGTCAGGCTTGAGGGCCAGGGCCTGATCGATCGCTTCACGACCATTGGTGGCAGTGCCGACGACCTGGATATTCGAGTCGGCGGAGAGAATCTCCGAGACACGCCGGCGGAAGAAGCCGGAATCGTCCACCACCAGAACCTTAACTGCCATAACCGCTCCTTTGAACCCGCCCGAGGCCCCACTGGGCCATCGCGCTTGGTGCTGCGCAGGCAGGCGAAGCGCTTATTTACTCCGAGTAAATGCCACGCTCCCTGCTGCCTTCACGCTTAGTCTCGAACACGCCGCAATCAGATACGGCGCGCGTAACGCTTGAGCATGCTCGGCACATCCAGGATCAGAGCGATACGCCCATCACCGGTGATGGTTGCCCCGGACATACCCGGCGTGCCCTGCAGCATTTTGCCCAGCGGCTTGATTACCACCTCTTCCTGGCCCACCAGTTGATCGACAACAAAGCCGATGCGCTGGGTGCCCACGGAAAGAATCACCACATGACCTTCGTGCTGCTCCTCGTACTTGGCACTGCTGACCAGCCAGCGCTTGAGGTAGAACAGCGGCAACGCCTTGTCCCGCACGATCACCACTTCCTGGCCGTCGACCACGTTGGTACGCGACAGATCGAGGTGGAAGATTTCGTTGACGTTGACCAGCGGGAAGGCGAACGCCTGATTGCCGAGCATCACCATCAGAGTTGGCATGATCGCCAGAGTCAGCGGCACCTTGATGACTATCTTGGTGCCCTGGCCCTTGGCCGAGTAGATATTGATGATGCCGTTGAGCTGGGAGATCTTGGTTTTCACCACGTCCATGCCGACACCGCGGCCGGACACATCGGATATCTCGGTTTTGGTCGAGAAGCCCGGGGCGAAAATCAGGTTGTAGCATTCCGCTTCGCTGAGGCGGTCGGCGGCGTCTTTGTCCAGCACGCCCTTCTCCACCGCTTTGGCGCGCAGCACGTCGGGATCCATGCCGTTGCCGTCGTCGGAGATCGACAACAGGATATGGTCACCCTCTTGCTGCGCCGACAACACGATTTTGCCGCCACGGCTCTTGCCGGCCGCTTCGCGTTTTTCCGGCGATTCGATGCCGTGGTCCACCGAGTTGCGCACCAAGTGCACCAACGGGTCGGCCAGCGCCTCCACCAGGTTCTTGTCGAGGTCGGTTTCTTCCCCAACCAGTTCCAGGTTGATCTCTTTCTTCAGGCTGCGCGCCAAGTCGCGAACCAAACGCGGGAAGCGGCCGAAGACTTTCTTGATCGGCTGCATGCGGGTTTTCATCACCGCAGTCTGCAGGTCGGCAGTCACCACATCGAGGTTGGAGACGGCCTTGGACATATTTTCGTCGCCGCTGTTGAGCCCCAGGCGCACCAGACGGTTACGCACCAGCACCAGTTCGCCGACCATGTTCATGATCTCGTCGAGGCGCGCGGTATCGACCCGAACAGTGGTCTCAGCTTCGGTGGCTGGCGAGGCTTTATCGGCAGCCGCAGCAGCCGGTGCCGGAGCAGCGGCGGCCGGTTTGGTCGCGGCCGGTTTTGCCGGCTCGGCTTTCGCGGCGGGCTTGGCAGCCGGTGCGGCAGGCTTGGCTGGTGCCGCAGCAGCCGGCACCGGTGCCTGGGCAGCCGGCTCGACGAACTTGCCTTGACCATGCAACTGGTCAAGCAAGGCTTCAAATTCGTCATCCGTGATGTTGTCGCCGCCGCCACTGGCAGCCGGCGTAGCGGCGGCTACCGGAGCTGGTGCAGCAGGCGCGGCAGCAGGCTCGACAAACTTGCCTTTGCCGTGCAACTGATCGAGCAGCGCTTCAAATTCGTCGTCGGTGATTTCGTCGCCACCACCGCCAGCCGCCGGTGCGGCGCTGGCAGGGGCCGGGGCCGGGCTAGCCGGTGTAGCCGGTGCGGCAGGCGCACTGGCGGCAGCGAACTGGCCTTTGCCATGCAACTGGTCGAGCAGCGATTCAAATTCGTCGTCGGTGATTTCATCACTGCTGGCCGCAGCGGCAGGCGCTTTGGGCTCGTCGTGCAGGGCATCGAGCAGTTGCTCGAATTCGCTGTCAGTGATGTCACCAGAAGCCGCCGCAGGGGCTGGCGCTTCGACTGCTTCGGGTTCAGGTTCAGGCTCGGCAGCGGCCGCCGATTCAGGCGCGACACCAGCAAGCTCTTCGGCGCTTTGCGGTTCGGCCAGGCGCGACAGCGCGGCCAACAGCTCCGGCGATGCCGGGGTTGGTGTCGCGCGTTCACGCACTTCGGAGAACATGCCGTTAACGGCATCCAGTGCTTCGAGCACAACGTCCATCAGCTCCGAGTCAACGCGCCGCTCACCCTTGCGCAGGATGTCGAACACGTTTTCGGCGATGTGGCAGCACTCCACCAGCTCATTGAGCTGGAGGAACCCGGCACCACCCTTGACGGTATGGAAACCGCGGAAAATCGCGTTGAGCAGGTTGGAGTCATCCGGGCGGCTTTCCAGCTCGACCAGTTGCTCCGATAGCTGCTCAAGAATTTCGCCGGCCTCTACCAGGAAGTCCTGGAGGATTTCTTCATCGGCGCCGAAGCTCATCTGTGTGCTCCCTAAAACCCAAGGCTGGATAGCAGATCGTCTACATCGTCTTGATTGGAGGCGACGTCTTCACGCTTATCGGCATGAATCTGCGGACCTTCACCATGAGAAGGCTCTTTTTCTTTTTCTTGTTCAGCACGTAGTACCGCATGGTCGTGCTCAATACCGGCAAAACGATCGACTTGACTGGCCATCAGCACCAGTTTCAGCAGGTTGCCTTCCACTTCGGTAACCAACTGGGTAACCCGCTTGATTACCTGACCGGTGAGGTCCTGGTAATCCTGCGCCAGCAGAATGTCGTTGAGGTGGCCGGACAACTTGGCGCTATCACGCTCGCTGTTAGCCAAGAACAACTCGATACGTTTTGCCAACTCGCGGAATGCCTCAGCGCCCAACTCGCGGCGCATAAAACGGCTCCAATCAGCGCTCAACGTGCCAGCTTCGGAATGCAGGTCATTCACCAGCGGCGCGCTCTGCTCCACCAGATCCATGGTGCGATTAGCCGCTTTCTCGGTCATGGTCACAACATAGTTCAGGCGTTCGGTGGCATCGGTGATCTGCGACACTTCCTTGGCATGAGGTACACGGGGGTCGAGCTGAAAGTTGACGATGGCGTTGTGCAGCTCACGCGTCAGTTTTCCCACCTCGTGATAAAGCCCGCGATCACGAACTTTATTGAGCTCGTGGATAAGCTGCACCGCGTCGCCAAAATTACCTTTTTCAAGGCTCTCAACGAGCTCGCGGGCATTGGATTTTAAGGACGACTCAAGGTCGCCCATGGGTAGATCGTCGTGCGCCATAATGCCCCCACGGCTGGTATCAGCCGTTAACACGCTCGAAGATTTTTTCGATCTTCTCTTTCAGGACCTGGGCTGTGAACGGCTTGACTACATAGCCATTCACCCCGGCTTGCGCCGCTTCAATAATCTGGTCGCGCTTGGCTTCGGCGGTAACCATCAGCACCGGCAGGTGCTTGAGACGATCATCGGCACGCACCGCGCGGAGCAGGTCGATACCGGTCATACCCGGCATGTTCCAGTCAGTCACGAGAAAGTCGAAGCTGCCGCTATGCAGCATGGGTAGAGCAGTAGTCCCGTCATCTGCCTCAGCGGTGTTGGTGAATCCCAAGTCGCGCAAGAGGTTCTTGATGATCCGTCGCATCGTTGAGAAGTCGTCAACGATGAGGATTTTCATGTTTTTGTCCAAGTCGACCTCCGTACAGTCCTAAACGCACCCAGCACCTGGATGCGCGTTGAATCGAGAAACTGGCAGTACCGCTCAGCTAGCGCGCCACTCGCTCAAGCGTGCACGCAAACGAGCGGCACACTGGCTATGCAACTGGCTGACCCGCGATTCGCTGACCCCCAGCACTTCACCAATTTCCTTGAGATTCAGTTCTTCGTCGTAATACAGCGACAACACCAACTGTTCGCGCTCCGGCAGTCCGGAAATGGCCGCTGCCAATGCCGATTGGAAACGTTCATCTTCCAGATCGCGCGAAGGCTCGAAGTGGGTAACGCCAGCGTCTTCGCGCAGACCTGTGTGTTCGCCGTCCTGAAGAAGGTCGTCGAAACTGAACAGGCGACTGCCCAAAGTGTCGCCAAGAATGCCGTAGTAATCCTCGAGACTCAATTGGAGTTCGGCCGCAACTTCTTGATCTTTAGCGTCTCTGCCAGTTCTGGCTTCAATTTTTCGGATCGCGTCGCTGACCATGCGACTGTTGCGGTGCACCGAACGAGGTGCCCAGTCGCCTTTGCGCACTTCATCCAGCATAGATCCGCGGATGCGAATGCCGGCGAAAGTTTCGAAACTGGCACCTTTGGTGGAGTCGTATTTTTTCGACGCTTCGAGCAGGCCGATCATGCCGGCCTGGATAAGATCTTCCACCTGCACACTGGCTGGCAGACGTGCCAGCAAGTGGTAGGCGATGCGTTTGACCAGTGGGGCGTAACGCTCGATCAACTGGTGCTGGGAGTCCTGCGCCTGTGCCTTGCTATACATACGGAGCCCATTGCCTGATGTCATACGGCCGTGTCAGCAAGCGGTTGCTGGACCAGACGCTCCACGAAGAATTCCAGATGTCCGCGCGGATTGGCTGGTAACGGCCAGGTGTCGACCTTCTGCGCGATAGCCTTGAAGGCCAGAGCGCACTTGGAACGAGGGAAGGCCTCATAAACTGCGCGTTGCTTCTGCACCGCCTTGCGTACCGATTCGTCGTAAGGCACTGCGCCGACGTACTGCAAAGCGACATCAAGGAAACGATCAGTCACTTTGGTCAGCTTAGCAAACAGGTTGCGACCTTCTTGCGGGCTGTGGGCCATGTTGGCCAGCACGCGGAAACGGCTCATGCCGTGGTCGCGATTGAGCAGTTTGATCAACGCGTAGGCGTCGGTGATGGAGGTGGGTTCATCGCACACCACCACAATCACTTCCTGGGCCGCACGGACAAAGCTCACCACCGCATCGCCGATACCGGCGGCGGTGTCGATCACCAATACATCGAGGTTGTCACTGATATCGCTGAACGCCTGGATCAGGCCAGCGTGTTGCATGGGCGTGAGTTGCACCATGCTCTGGGTGCCGGACGCCGCCGGCACGATACGGATACCGCCCGGACCTTGCAGCAGCACATCACGCAATTCGCACTCACCACTGATGACGTCCGCCAGCGTGCGCTTGGCCGACAGCCCCAGCAGCACGTCGACGTTGGCCAGGCCCAGGTCGGCGTCCATCAGCATCACTCGCCGACCCAGATCAGCCAGGGCCAGGGATAGATTGACCGAGACATTGGTCTTGCCGACGCCACCCTTGCCGCCGGTCACCGCGATCACCTGTACGGGATGCATACCCATGTTATCCACACACCTTGTCTAGCTTCGACTGGGGCCACTTGGCTGGTTACGTTCAGGTTGCCCTTAGAGGGCGACCGAAACGCCTGAAAACTTTATTGCTCGAACGCTGACCTGGCTGTTCAGCCTGCTCGGCGCGCCGGATTCTGATACAGCCCGGCGAACATATCGGCCATCGCATCCTCGCTGGGATCCTGTGGCGCCTGCAGGCTCACTGCCCGGCTCACCAACTGGTGGCTGCGTGGTACATGCAAATCATCCGGAATCCGTGGACCGTCTGCCAGATAGGCTACCGGTAGATGCTGGCTTATAGCCAGACTTAATACTTCACCCAGGCTGGTCGCTTCATCGGCCTTGGTAAGGATACAGCCACTCAGGCCGCAGCGCTTATAGCTATGGTAGGCGGCCTTGAGCACTTGGCTCTGGCTAGTAGCGGCCAAAACCAGATAATTTTTCGATTTGACCCCGCGACCGGCCAAGGTTTCCAACTGCATGTGCAGGGCCGGATCGCTACCTGGCAAGCCGGCGGTATCGATCAGCACCACACGTTTGCGCGCCAGCGGCTCCAGCGCCTGGGTCAGAGACTGCCCCGGATCTACCTGAGTCACCGACACATTGAGAATCCGCCCCAGGGTTTTCAGTTGTTCCTGGGCACCGATACGGTAGCTGTCCATGCTCACCAACGCGACATGCTGCGCGCCGTACTTGAGCACATAACGGGCGGCCATTTTTGCCAGTGTAGTGGTTTTACCCATCCCAGCCGGGCCCACCAGGGCAATCACGCCCCCCTCCTCCAGTGGCTCGACCTTCGGTGTTTTAATCGCATGGGCCAGGTGGGCGAGGATCATGCGCCAGGCTTGACGTTGCTCCGCCACCTTGCTGACGCGCTCCAGCAGCACCCGCGACAGCTCGGCCGGCAGGCCCATGCGCTGCAGACGACGCCATAGGGCCGCCTGTTGCGGACGACGGCTTTGCATCTGCCCCCAGGCCATCGAGCCCAGTTGCACTTCAATCAGCTCCCGCAGGCCATTCAATTCAAAGCGCATGGCATCCAGGCTGCGCTGGTCGGTTGCCACCGCCCGTACCGGTTCTGCAGCCGGAGCCACCGCCGCGGCAGGTTTTGGCCGCTCCGGGCGGACAAAGGATGCCGGCAGCTCAGGCGCAACGATGGACTCGTTGGCGAACAGCTGGCCGTCTTTCATTTTTTCACCAGACACGCGGCTAGCCAGATCGGCATGGGCCGACACCAGCATCGACTGAGTGCGACGCAGCTCGACTTCCAGCTCAGG
Organism: Pseudomonas sp. TE3786; assembly: GCF_054057335.1. Taxonomy (NCBI): domain Bacteria; kingdom Pseudomonadati; phylum Pseudomonadota; class Gammaproteobacteria; order Pseudomonadales; family Pseudomonadaceae; genus Pseudomonas; species Pseudomonas sp. TE3786. The sequence continues at coordinate 159,972 of NZ_JBSRZF010000005.1, read as the reverse complement.
GTTGGGCTGACGGGCAGGAATCATCGGCGCCTGGTAGTCCAGGGCGGCAGTCAGTTCCACGCCACCAGCAACCCGGCGCGTGCCGATGATGGACGCATCCGCGCCCAGCTCATCGCGAACCAACTTCATGACTTGACGCATATCGGCGGCGAAAAAGCGTTTAACTTGCATGACCTAAGCCTCAGTTCAGTTCTGACCCACCGTGGCAACGATGGTGACCTGCTTGTTGTCTGGAATTTCCTGGTAGGCCAACACGTGCATGGTTGGTACTGCCAACCGTGCGAACCGCGAGAGCATCGCCCGGACCGGACCGGCTACCAGCAGGATGGCTGGTTTGCCGAGCATTTCCTGGCGCTGCGCGGCATCCACCAGGGAACGCTGCAGCTTCTCGGCCATGCTCGGCTCCAGGAGAATGCCATCCTCGGAGCCTTGACCGGCCTTCTGTAGGCTATTGAGCAATATCTGTTCCAACCTTGGCTCAAGGGTGATCACAGGCAGCTCCGGCTCTAGTCCCACAATGCTTTGCACGATTGAGCGGGACAACGCGACGCGGACCGCAGCCACCATCGCGGCGGGATCTTGACTCTTAACATTGCTGATAGCTTCGGCGATGGAACGGATATCCCGTACCGGCACCTGCTCTTGCAGCAACGACTGCAGCACTTTGAGCAAGGTCGACAGCGACACCACACCCGGCACCAACTCTTCAGCCAGCTTCGGCGAGCCCTTGGCGAGCAGTTGCAGCAGCTGCTGCACTTCCTCATGCCCCAATAGCTCATGGGCATGCTTGTGCAGCACCTGGTTGAGGTGGGTGGCGACCACGGTACTCGCGTCCACCACCGTGTAGCCCAGGGACTGCGCCTGATCGCGCTGGAATTGGTCGATCCACACGGCGTCCAGACCGAACGCCGGATCTTTGGCGGCCACCCCGTTGAGTGGACCGAACACCTGCCCGGGGTTGATCGCCAGCTCGCGGTCTGGGTAGATCTCGGCCTCGGCCAGGCTGACGCCCATCAGGGTCAGGCGATAGGCGTTGGGCTGCAGATCGAGGTTGTCGCGGATATGCACCGAGGGCATCAGAAAGCCCATTTCCTGGGACAGCTTCTTGCGTACCCCTTTGATCCGCGCCAGCAGTTGCCCCCCCTGGTTGCGGTCCACCAGTGGAATCAGGCGATAGCCCACTTCCAGGCCGACCATATCCACCGGGGTCACATCATCCCAACCCAGTTCTTTGACTTCCTGCGCGCGCTGGGCCGGCAGCAACTCCTGCTGGCGTTGTACTTCGGCGACTTCTGCGACCGTGATCTTGCGCTGTTTGTTGGCAATCCAATAGGCACCACCGGCAGCCACCAGGCCCAAGCTGAGGAACGAGAAATGCGGCATGCCGGGCACCAGGCCCATGGCGATGATCAGTGCGGCAGCCACGGCCAGCGCGCGCGGCGAGGCGAACATCTGCCGGGTAACTTGGGCACCCATGTCTTCCGAGGTGGAAACCCGGGTGACCATGATCGCGGCAGCGGTGGACAGCAGCAGCGACGGGATCTGCGCCACCAGACCGTCACCGATGGTCAACAGGGTGTAGATGCGGCCGGCATCGCCGAAGCTCAGGCTGTGCTGGAAGATACCGATGGCTATACCACCGATCAGGTTGATAAACAGAATCAGCAGGCCGGCGACGGCGTCACCCCGAACGAATTTGCTGGCACCGTCCATGGAGCCGTAGAAGTCGGCTTCCTGCGCCACTTCGCTGCGGCGCTTCTTGGCTTCGATCTGGTCGATCAGCCCGGCGTTGAGATCGGCGTCGATGGCCATCTGCTTACCGGGCATGGCGTCGAGGGTGAAGCGCGCGCTCACCTCGGAAATCCGCCCGGCACCCTTGGTGACCACCACGAAGTTGATGATCATCAAGATCGCGAACACCACGATACCGACCACATAGTTGCCGCCGATCACCACCTCACCGAAGGCCTGGATCACCTTACCGGCAGCGTCGTGACCTTCCTGGCCGTGTAGCAACACCACCCGCGTGGAGGCCACGTTGAGGCCCAGGCGCAGCAAGGTGGCAGCCAGCAGAATGGTCGGGAATACGGCGAAATCCAGCGGGCGCAGGGCGTAGATCGCCACCAGCAGGACGACGATGGCCAAGGCCAGGCTGAAGGTGAACAGCACGTCGAGCAGGAACGGCGGCACCGGCAGCATGACCATGCCGAGCATCACCAGCAACAGCAACGGAATACCCAGATTGCCGTTACGCAACCCGGACAGGTTGGTGCGTACGTTGCCTATCAGTTGTGTGCGATCTACTGCCACAGCCCTACCTCGTCGGTTCAATCTTTTGACGCAAATGCGTCGCTAACGGGGCTTTTGCAAGAAGTCGTCCAACTTCTTGCATGCGGGAAAGGTTTAGTGGAGCGGCGCAGGTTGGGTTGCGCCGAAGGCGAAGCCCAACACGGGCCGGCGCAACAGGGAGACCATCGAGCTCCGCGTGCAGATCTGCTGCGCTCACCGAATGCGGACCGCCCCAACCTTCGTCGAAGACTATTCGTCGCGACGTAGATCTGGCGGAATCGGCAGGTCTTTCAGCTGCTCGGGTCGCTTGCCTTTGCCGGAGCGGAACTGGCGCAGCTGGTAGACGTAGGCCAGTACCTGGGCCACCGCCAGATACAGGCCGGCGGGGATTTCCCGGTCGAGGTCGGTGGAGTGAAAAATCGCCCGCGCCAGACCCGGCGATTCCAGCACCATCACCTTGTGCTCATTGGCAATCTCGCGGATTTTCAGGGCGACGAAGTCACCGCCCTTGGCCAGCAGAATCGGTGCCCCACCCGTTTGCGGATCGTATTTGAGCGCCACGGCAAAGTGGGTCGGGTTGGTGATCACTACGTCGGCCTGCGGCACCGCAGCCATCATCCGGCGCTCGGCCATCTCGCGCTGCATCTGGCGGATGCGCTGTTTGACCTCGGGTTTGCCTTCGCTGTCTTTGTATTCGTCGCGCACTTCCTGCTTGGTCATCAGCATCTTTTGCCGGTTGTCCCACAGCTGGAACGGCACATCCACCGCCGCGATCAGGATCAGCCCCCAGGCCATCCACATGGCGCTGCGCCCGACCACCTGGATGCTGTGCATGATCGCCGACTCCAGCGGCTCATTGGCCAGTGCCAGCAGGTCATGGGTATCGGCCTTGAGCACCACCAGGGCCACCATCAGCACCAGTACGAACTTGGCCAAGGCCTTGAGCAGCTCCAGGCCGGCCTTGGCGGAAAACATGCGCTTGATCCCCGGCAAAGGGTTCAGACGGCCGAAGTTGGGTGCCATCGACTGCGCGGAAAACAGCCAGCCCCCCAGGGCGATCGGGCCGACTATCGAGGCCACCAGCAGCACGATAAACAACGGAAACAAAGCCAGCAAAGCCACGTAGATAGAGCTTTCAAACTGCAGGGCCATGCTGCCGTCGTTCATCAGCAGTTCGCGGCTGAGGGTGAAGTTGTCCTTCATGATGCGGATCATCGCGTCGCCAATGGCGCCGCCATAGCTCATCAGGCCACCGACACCAGCCACCAGCACGGCAAAGGTATTCAACTCGCGCGAACGTGCGATCTGGCCCTTTTCTCGCGACTCCTTGCGTCGCTTGTCCGTGGGCTCTTCACTTTTCTCCGCGCCATTCTCGTTCTCGGCCATGCGTTATTTCGCCTGTACCAATTCGCGTAACAACTGAAGGCAATCGCTCACCAACTGTTGATAGTGAGAAAGAAAGTCCGACAGGCTGATCCAAATGATCACAAAGCCCATCACCAGGGTCAGCGGAAAGCCGATGGAGAAAATGTTCAACTGCGGTGCCGCCCGGGTCATCACACCAAAGGCGATGTTCACCACCAGCAGCGCGGTGATCGCCGGCAGCACCAGCAATAACCCGGCAGCCAATACCCAGCCTAGACCGGTGGCGACACTCCAGTAGTGGTTAGTGCTCAGGCCGGTGCCCACCGGCAGGGTGACAAAGCTTTCGGCCATGATCTCGAACACCACCAGGTGCCCGTTCATGGCCAGAAACAGCAAGGTCACCAGCATGGTGTAGAACTGTCCGATCACCGCCACCGACACGCCGTTGGTGGGGTCGACCATCGAGGCGAAACCAAAGCCCATCTGCGTAGCGAGAATCTGCCCGCCAATCACGAAGGCATGGAAAAACAGCTGGAGAACAAAGCCGAGCATCACCCCGACCAGAATCTCTTTGGCGATCATCAGCACCGCGGCCAGATTCAGCGCATCGAGCTGCGGCGCTGGAGGCAGGCTGGGGAAGATCACCAGGGTAAAACCCAGCGCCAGGTAGATGCGCACGCGCATCGGCACCAGTTGGGTACCGATGATCGGCATGGTCATCAGCAACCCGGCGATACGGAAGAACGGCAGCATGAAACTGCCCACCCAGGTGCCGATCTGCTCACTGCTCAGCTCGAACATGGCCTAGCCGATCAGGAACGGAATGTTGGTGTAAAGGTTGGTGATGTATTCCATAAACGAGCGGATCAGCCAGGGGCCCGCCCAGATTAGGGTTACCAGCATCACCAGCAGGCGCGGCAGAAAGCTCAGGGTCTGTTCGTTGATCTGCGTCGCCGCCTGGAACATGGCCACGATCAGGCCCACCACCAGGCTCGGCACCACCAGGATCGCCACCATCACGGCGGTGAGCCACAGGGCTTCGCGAAACAGGTCTACCGCTACTTCTGGGGTCATGTGCGTTCTCCTGGCCCGGTTCGGCGCTTAAGTGCCGCCGAAGCTGCTGGCCAAGGTGCCGATGATTAGGGCCCAACCGTCGATCAGCACAAAGAGCATGATCTTGAACGGCAAGGAAATGATCAGCGGCGACAGCATCATCATGCCCATCGCCATCAGGATACTGGCGACCACCAGGTCGATGATCAGGAACGGGATAAAGATCATGAAACCGATCTGGAACGCGGTTTTCAGCTCCGAGGTCACAAACGCCGGCACCAGGATGGTCAGCGGTGCCTGATCGGCCGAAGGAATGTCAGTGCGCTTGGACAGCCGGATAAACAGCTCCAGGTCCGAAGAACGGGTTTGCGCCAGCATGAAATTCTTCACCGGCACCTCGGCCTTGGCGATGGCATCCGGGGCGGTCATCTGCTCATTCAGGTAGGGCTGCAAGGCGTCGCGATTCACCTGATCGAATACCGGTGCCATGATGAACATGGTCAGAAACAGCGCCATCCCGGTGAGAATCTGGTTCGACGGAGTCTGCTGCAGGCCCAGAGCCTGACGCAGAATGGAAAACACGATGATGATGCGGGTGAAGCTGGTCATCAGCATGACGAACGCTGGGATAAACGTCAGCGCCGTCATGATCAGCAGAATCTGCAGGCTGACCGAATACTCCTGCTGCCCTGCCGGGTTGGTGGTCATGGTAATGGCCGGCATGCTCAGCGGGTCGGCGGCCACCACCAGGGGTGCCACCAGACTCAAGCCCACCACCAACAGAAGGCGCAACACACTCATCAAGGCTTGTCCTTCTGATCCTTGCCCAACAGCTCCATCAGGCGCTGGGCAAACTCTGGCGTGGCGACTTCGACGTCTGGCAGATGCACCGGCTCCTTCAGCGTATGCAGGGGGGTAATGCGCCCGGCACTGAGGCCGAGCAGAATCTGCTCATTGCCCACTTGCACCAGCACCAGCCGATCCCGCGGACCCAGCGCCTGAGTGGCCACCAGCTTGATCACCTGACCGCCACGCGGGCCGATCTGCTGCACCCGACGCAGCAACCAGGCCAGCACGAAAATCATGCCGATCACCAGTAACAGGCCCAACAGCACCTGCACCAGCTGGCCACCCATACCGCCCTCGGCCATCGGCGAGGCAACGGCTTTGCCAGGCTCAGCGGCCTGGCTCAGGAGGGGCAGCCCCGCCAGCATCAACGCCGTCAGCGGACGGCAAAACAGATTGGTCATGGCTTAGCGCAGCTTCTTGATACGTTCGCTAGGGCTGATCACGTCGGTCAGGCGAATGCCGAACTTCTCGTTGACCACTACCACCTCGCCATGGGCGATCAGGGTGCCGTTGACCAGCACGTCCAATGGCTCTCCGGCCAGGCGGTCGAGTTCGATCACCGAACCCTGGTTGAGCTGCAGCAGGTTGCGAATGGTGATTTCGGTGTTGCCCACCTCCATGGAAATGGACACTGGAATATCCAGAATCACATCCAGGTTCGGCCCTTCCATACTCACCGGCAGGTTGTTTTTCGGCGAGCTGCCGAACTCTTCCATCGGTGCACGCGGCGGAGCATTTTCGCTGGCGCTCTGGTTGAGCATCGCATCGATATCGTCCTGGCTCGCATCGCCAGCCTCGGAGAGTGCCGCAGCCCATTCGTCGGCCAGTGCCTGCTCTTCGGGGGAGGTTTCTTCTTCGTCTGCCATGTGTTCCTCGCCTTGCGGGGGTCATGCTAATTAATGGATTGCTGGTATCAGCGTTCAATCGGTTCCAGCACCTGGAACGCCAGGTTGCCTTTATGTGCGCCGAGCTTGACCTTGAAGGCCGGTACACCACTGGCACGCATGATCATCTCTTCAGGCATGTCCACCGGGATCACATCGCCGGGCTGCATATGCAGGATGTCGCGCAGCTTCAGTTGACGCCGGGCGATAGTGGCTCCCAGGGGCACGCTGACGTCCAGAATGTCTTCGCGCAGGGCCTTGACCCAGCGTTCGTCCTGATCGTCGACATCGGACTGGAAGCCGGCGTCGAGCATGTCGCGGATCGGCTCGATCATCGAATAAGGCATGGTCACATGCAGGTCGCCGCCACCACCGTCCAGCTCGATATGGAAAGTCGAGACCACCACCACTTCGCTGGGGCTGACGATGTTGGCCAGGGCCGGGTTCACTTCCGAGTTCATATACTCGAAGTTCACATCCAGCACCGCATGCCAGGCTTCCTTGAGGTCGACAAAGGCCTGATCCAGCACCATGCGCACCACGCGCAGTTCAGTGGGGGTGAACTCCCGGCCTTCGATCTTGGCGTGACGGCCGTCGCCGCCGAAGAAGTTATCCACCAGCTTGAACACCAGCTTGGCGTCCAGAATGAACAGACCGGTGCCACGCAACGGCTTCATTTTCACCAGGTTGAGGCTGGTGGGTACGTACAGCGAGTGCACGTATTCGCCGAACTTCATCACCTGCACGCCGCCCACCGCTACGTCGGCAGAGCGACGCAACAGGTTGAACATGCTGATGCGGGTGTAGCGGGCGAAGCGCTCGTTGATCATTTCCAGGGTGGGCATACGCCCGCGCACAATGCGGTCCTGGCTGGACAGGTCGTAACTCTTGACGCTGCCGGGGATGGCGGCGTCTTCGGTTTCCACCGCGCCGTCGTCGACGCCATGCAACAGGGCATCGATTTCATCCTGGGACAACAGGTCTTGGACGGCCATCTGCGTTTCCTACTGAAGGACGATATTGGTAAACAGCACTTGCTCGACGGTGGTATCGCCGACTTCTTTCTTGGCCAACTCCTGCACGCTGGCGGTGGCCAGCTGACGCAGCATTTCCTTGCCTACCGGGGTGGCCAGGTTGTCGAAACTCTGCCCAGAGAACAACAACACCAGGTTGTTGCGCAGCACCGGCATATGGGCCTTGAGGGCATCCAGCTTGTCTTTGTCGCGAGCCATCAGGGCAACGCTGACCTGCATATAGCGCTGACGGCCGTTGACGTTGAAGTTGACGATAAAGGCCGGTGCCAGCACTTCGTAAATCGCTTCTTTCTTCAGCGGTTTGCCGTCCGGGCCTTTGCCCTCTTCGGCTGCGCCGTGTTCGCCTTCTTTGCCAGCTTCGGCCGTCGGCGCGCTTTTGTGCAGGAAGAACCAGGTGGCACCCACCGAGCCGCCTACGGCGATCAACAGCCCGACCACGAGCAGAATGATCAGCTTCAGCTTGCCCTTGCCGGGTGCCGGAGCGGAGCCGTCAGCCGGTGGTGCCGCTTTTTCTTTCTTCGCCATGCCAATAATCCGTCACTGATCGGAATTCTATCCGTGTTCAAAGGGTTAGGAGCAAGTGTTATGCCAGCTTGCCAGGCACGAGTGCTAACAAGCTGTTTGCATGACAATTGATCGCTGATGGATACCGCCAACATTGCCGGGGAATATACCAGCAACTTTGCCCTGCGCCGGTTTTCCGTCCCGCCTTTTTTGCAGCTTATCTGCCCGTAGGTTTCTGCGCAGAGGGTTCTGGCGCAGCCTGTTGCGGCGGCGCAGAAACGCCAACGCCCGCTTACCAGAACAGTAAGCGGGCGTTGTCAGTCTAGATCACCAGTGCCTGGCAATCAGGCGAGGCGGTTCAAGCGTAATAATCCACCAGGCCGCGGCCACCGGCCATAGAACCGCTGCTGCGGATCTCGCTGGTGCTCACGCTGATTTCTTCATCGCCACCCAGCAGGCTGTTGCCGCCACTGGAACCACCACGGCTCTGCTGACCGTCGTTACCGTTCTGCCCGGCCCAACCGCGGTTCAGCGACTGATCGGAAACGTTGACGTCCATGCTCATGCCCTGCTGGGTGAACATCTCCCGTAGGCGGTGCATGGATTCGGTTACCGCATCGCGCACACCCACGTGGGGGCTGGCGAAGGTCACCTGGGTAGCCGCGTCCTGGCTCATATTGATACGGACCTCAAGGCGTCCGAGGTCTGGCGGATCAAGCTGGATATCGGCCGACTTGAGGTTCTGGCTGGACATCCACATCACCTTGTCCACCACCTCGTCGGTCCACACGCCCTGCTGCATGGACACCGGCGCCCCCGGGACTACTGGCGTGCGCTGGGCCTGGGTGACCTGCTGGTTGACCGCCTGATTCAGCGCACTGAGCTTGTTGGCGAAAGCATCGCCGTGCAGATCAGCGTTGCTGTCCTTCAGCGCTTCGATACCGTCCTTGCCCTTGTCGAGCAGCGCCAGCTCATCGGTCACCTGACTCTCGCCCCCCTCAGGTTTGGCCGTCAGTTGCGCCATGGCGGCGGCGAAGTCCTGGCCACCGGTCTGCCCGGCCTGGGCGGCCGATGGGTTGCTGCCACCCTTCTGGGTCGCCGCTTGCGCCTTGGCGGCCAGATCCAGCATCAGGTCGACACCTGGCAGTTCGCTCATGGCGTCGACTTGCGGATCATGCCCGTCATCTTCGGTCTGGGTGATCTGCGCAGTGGTGAGACCGGTGAGCGACAGCGGGATCTCCAGGCCGGAGCCACCCTCGCCGGTGGTCGGCGAAGTAGCGTCTTGCGGGGTGGTCGGCTGCTGCAACTGTTGGCCGGCCATGGCCAACAGAATCATCGGATCGATGACCGGGTCGGCGTCGGCCGGATCGGTCGGCAAGGGATTGCCGCTATCGGCAACCGCCGGCTCATCCTTGCTTGCCGCTGCCGGGGTTTCCTCGGCCGCTTGCTTATCGTCAGCCTTGTCATTGGACTTGGCCTGCTTGGATTTTGCCGCCGCTTCGTTGCGGTCGACAGCCTTGTCCTGGCGCTCCTTGGCATACACCTTGGCAAAGCTGGAAGCATCGTCGTTGCTGGGCTCAGCCGATTTTTGCTGAGACTTGGCAGGCGCTGATTGCGGCTTCGCCACAGGGGCGGAATTCAGGAGTGGATCTGAGGCAACGGACATTGAGCACTCTCCGTGCGGGTGGGTCGTGCAGGAGAGATAGCAAAGGCTGGGCCAACTTTGTATCAAGGCTGAAATAGCTGAAGAATAAGAGCATCGCGGCTGATGCCGCTCCTACGGAACGTGCGATCTAGCAGGAGCGGCTGGGCGGTATTCCGATTAGCCGCGATGCAGGTTGGTCAAAGCGAGGAAAAACGCTGGCGTTCGGACTTGAGCAGGATGCGCACGATGGCGAACTCACGTTCGATCTGCTCCAGCACCCGGGGGGCGTCATCAAGGACGGTGTCGCTGCGCGAGTCGTCTTCCAGTTGCTTGCACAGCTCGGCCAACAGGGGCGCGCCCATATTGCTGCAGCTGCCTTTGAAACTGTGGGCGGCCAGACGCAACTCATGGCCATCGCCATTGCGCAAGGCCTCATGCAGCAAGCGCAGGCGCTCTTCGGAGTCGGCCACGAAGGTATCCAGCAGCAACGGATACTCGTCTTCCATGATGTCCTGCAGACCAGCCAGCACAGTACTGTCGAGATGAATATCAGCCACCGGAATTCTCCCTGAGCAAACCGCCAGCGATTATGCCTGATCGTTCCATGAGAACTCCACGCTCACCCCTCGCCCATCGTCTGCCCAGGTAGAGCGCTCTGTCAGCCGTTGAATCAGACTCAAGCCACGGCCCGACAAGCTCTGCGCCGTGCGCTGACGCTCCAGCACGGCCTGCACATCGAAGCCAGCGCCGCTGTCTTCAACCTTGACCACCAAGCGCCCGCCGCCTTCTTCGGGCAGCAGTTGCAGATGAAAACGTACATAGCCCTGGTCCAGCTCGGCCAGCAGCTGGCTACGCTCGCGGTAGTACTGCGCAAAGCCCGACGCATCGCATTTGAGCTGCGAGTCGAGACCCAACACCCCGTGCTCCAAGGCATTGGAATAAAGTTCGGCCAGCACGCTGTACAGCGCTCCGCCCTGCAGACGCAGGCCCTGCACTTCCAGCAACAGTTGCAGGAGGAACGGCAGCGGGTTGAAACGTTTCAGGGTTTGCGCGCGGAATTCGAAGCTGGCCGCCCAGTCCAGCGGGCTGCTTTGCCCACTGTCGGCAAACGCCAGCGGTGGCCGTGGCAGCGAGTCGGCCTCGACCAGGCACACCTCGACCATGCTCACATCGTCCTGCGCCTCGCCGCGAAAGGCGTTGAGGGCCAACTGAATTTCATCGAACAGCAGGTCGGGCTGGCGATTGGCAGCAAATACGTTGAGCAGGCGCGACTCGCCAAACAACTGATCAGACGGATTGCAGGTTTCCAGCACGCCATCGGAAAGCAGGAACAGGCGATCGCCCAGCTCCATCGGATAGATTTCCAGGGCGTCCTTGAAGTCAGCCGGCTCCAGCACCCCCAGGGGCAGATGGCGCGACACCAGCGGCACCCGTTCGCCGCTGGCAATACGGTGCAGATAGCCATCCGGCAAACCGCCATTCCACACCTCGACCACCCGCCGCTGAAAACTCAGGTTGAGCAAGGTGGCACAGCAAAACACCCCGACCGGCAGGATGCGCTTGAGCTTGGCGTTTACCTCGCGAAGGATTTCCGACAGCGAATAACCCTTGGCGGTCATGCCGTAAAACACTTCGGCCAGGGGCATGGCACCGATGGCCGCGGGCAAGCCATGGCCGGTGAAGTCACCGAGCAGTACATGCATACCGCCGGAGGGCTTGAAGGCAGCCAGCAGCAGATCACCGTTGAACACCGCAAATGGCGATTGCAGATAACGGATATTGGGCGCGTTCAGGCAGCCCGAATGGGCCACTTTGTCGAACACTGCCTTGGCTACCCGCTGCTCGGTGAGCAGGTGTTCGTTGTGCCCGGCGATCAGGTCGCGCTGCTCCAGCACCGTGGCCTGCAAACGGCGCAAACGGTCCATGGCCTTGATCTTGGCTTCGAGAATCACCCGGTTATAGGGCTTGGCGAGGAAGTCGTCACCGCCCGCTTCCAGGCAGCGCACCAACGCTTCGCCTTCAGTCAGGGAGGTGAGGAAGATGATCGGCACCAAGGCTTCGCCGGCCTTGAGCTTGATCCGCCGGGCGGCCTCGAAGCCATCCATCACCGGCATCAGGGCGTCCATCAGCACCAGGTCGGGCTGTTCCTGCTCGAACATCGCCACCGCCTCCAGACCATTGGCAGCGGTAAGCACGCGATGGCCCTGACGACTGATGATGCTCGACAGCAGCATACGATCGGCGGCGTTGTCCTCAGCGATCAAGACGGACAAGCGCGCGTCCATCTGCGGCAACCTTAGATAATTTTGAACAGTTGTTCGAAGTTGGAGATTGCGAGGATCTTGCGCACATCGGCGTTGCAGTTCACCAGGCTGATTTGCGCATGGTCACCGCCGGCGTGGTCACGCAACAGCAGCAACATGCCCAGGGCCGAACTGTCGAGGTAGGTGGTGTGATCGAGGTCGACCACATAACGCTTGGGCGTAACATTCACGCGCTCGTACGAGTCGCGGAAGGCCTGGTGAGCGCCGAAATCAAAACGTCCCTGAATACGGATGGTCAGCTCTTGCCCGTCGCTGGACGGCAATGAAGTGATCGCCATGAAAAGCTCCCCTACCCCAAATGAATCTGATTTTTTAGTTAACGCAAAAAAGCCTGGCAGCACAAACGCTTGTAGCTTCAACCACTCTAGCAGCTGAAATCAATCACGCCCGCGTTGCAACAGGCGCTGGGACAGTTCGTCGAGCAACTTCTGCTCGCGCTTGTCGGCCGCCACCCGCGCCTCGTCCATGTACTTCTGCACCAGCTTGCGCAAGCCTTCCAGCCGCGCGTACTTCTGCTGCCAGATTTCCCGCGCCTGATTGAGATTGTTGCGGTTCCACTCGACGCTCTGGTTCTGTTGCTTGATCGCCGTTTCCAACTGCGACAGAAAGCGCTGGTAGTTCATCATCCACTGCCCGGACACACCGTTGCGGCCCTCGGTAATCCACTGCTGCTGGTAGTCACCCAGGTAGCGGTGCAGGTCCTGGAGCTTGCCTTCGGCCTGGTTCATCAGGGTCTGGCACTGGCCGAGGCTGCGCGCCGCATCGCGCTCTTCGCGCTCGGCCATGTCCACCACCGGGGCCAGGCGCGAGGCTCGACTTTGTATCGCCATTTACTGCGACGTCCCTAGCTGCCCATCAGCGCGGCGGCGCGGGCGCAAATACTGCGGCGAGTAGGTCTTTGCTTTGCTGCAAGCCTTCATTGTCATTGAGCCCCTGGCGCAGGTATTGAACCATTGCGCTATGACGGGAAATCGCCAAGTCGGTTTCCGGATCGCCGCCGGGCACATAGGCACCGACGCTGATCAGATCGCGGCTTTGTTGGTAGCGCGACCAGAGTTGTTTGAAGCGTTGCGCGTTGCGCATATGTTCAGCGTCCACCACCGCCGGCATCACCCGGCTGATGGAGGCTTCGATATCGATGGCTGGGTAATGCCCTTCTTCCGCCAGACGGCGCGACAACACAAAGTGGCCATCGAGCACCCCACGGGCGGAGTCGGCAATCGGGTCCTGCTGGTCATCACCCTCCGACAATACAGTGTAGAAGGCCGTGATCGACCCACCACCGGCTTCGGCATTACCGGCGCGTTCCACCAGCTTGGGCAGCTTGGCAAATACCGACGGCGGATAACCTTTGGTCGCCGGCGGCTCGCCAATGGCCAAGGCGATTTCCCGCTGGGCCTGGGCGAAACGGGTCAGCGAATCCATCAGTAGCAGAACGTTCTTGCCCTTGTCGCGAAAGTATTCGGCAATACGCGTGCAGTACATGGCCGCGCGCATCCGCATCAGCGGCGCATCGTCGGCCGGCGATGCCACTACCACCGACCGCTTCATGCCCTCCTCGCCGAGGATATGCTCGATAAACTCCTTCACCTCACGGCCCCGTTCGCCGATCAGGCCGACGACGATGATGTCGGCCTTGGTGAAGCGGGTCATCATGCCCAGCAATACGCTCTTGCCCACGCCGGTACCGGCAAACAGGCCCAGGCGCTGGCCGCGGCCGACGGTGAGCAGGCCATTGATGCTGCGGATACCAACGTCCAGGGGTTCATCAATCGGGTGGCGGTTGAGCGGGTTGATGGTGGGGCCATCCAGCGGCACCCAGTCTTCGGCTTTCATGCCGCCCTTGCCGTCCAGCGCACGCCCGGTGCCATCCAGCACGCGGCCGAGCATGGTCATGCCCATCGGCAGGCGGCCGCTATCCGGCAACGGCACCACCCTGGCACCGGGTGCGATCCCGGCCAGGCTGCCCACCGGCATCAGGTAGATCTTGCCGTCGGCAAAGCCCATCACCTCGGCTTCCACCTGCACCGGGTGGTAGCTGCCGTTGTTGATTACCAGGCAACGGCTGCCCAGGGCGGCGCGCAGGCCTTCGGCTTCCAGAGTGAGGCCGACCATGCGCAGCAGGCGTCCTTCGACAATGGGTTGCGTCGGCAACTGGATGGCTTCGCTGTAGCCGGCCATGCGTTTGGCGAAGCTCAGGCGCTCAAGTCGCATGGCTAGCCTCGGGGTTGGCATCCAGGTCGATCTGGATATCCGCCTCGGCTGGCGAAGTGGCCTGCTCGCGCTGCTGCTCGAACAGTTGCTTGAGCATCTGCGCCATGCGCGTTTCGATGGTGGCGTCGATCTGCGATTGCTCGGACTCCACACGGCAACCGCCCGGCTGCAGGGTTTCGTCTTCGAGAATGCGCCAGGTTTCTTCGTGGCGATCGCGCAGGGCCTTGATCAGATCGAAGTCCTGCGGATGGATATGGATACGCACATTGGCCGCGCCCATGGGCAGCAGCTTGAGGGCTTCACGCAGCACTTGGCGGATCTGCGTGGAATCGGTGGTCAGCTCACGCTGCACCACCTGCCGGGTCATCTGGCTGACCAGTTGCACCAACGCCACTTCCAGTTTCTGATCCTGCTCGGCAATCGGCTCCAGCAGTTGCGACATCAGCAATTCAAGACTGGCAACCTTACCCGCCAACGCGCTCTCGGCTTCCTGCTTGGCCTTTACCTGGCCGGCATGAAAGCCGTCCTTCTCGCCGGTGGAAAAACCTTCGTTGTAGGCCTCCTGGCGGATCACTTCCAACTCGTCGAGCGTCAAGGGTTTGACATCTTCCAGCTGGACCTCTTCGCCCTGCTGGTTGATCTCCGGCTCCGCTACCGGCTCGGCAGATGCCAAGGCAAGCTCCTCGGCCGGCTGCTCGCCTTCGGGATCGAAGCTGGGCAGCGCCCAACGGTCGAAGCCGCTGACATCCTTGGCGCGAATCAGCTCGCTGGGACCTTCCTTGTTGCTCATGCTGTGCCTTAAACCATTTCTTCGCCGCCTTTACCACCGAGGACGATTTCCCCGGCTTCGGCCATGCGGCGGGCGATGGTGAGAATTTCTTTTTGCGCCGTTTCAACATCGCTGACGCGCACCGGACCCCGCGCTTCGAGGTCGTCGCGCAGCAGCTCGGCGGCACGTTTGGACATGTTCTTGAACACCTTCTCCTTGATCGCCTCGTCGGCACCCTTGAGCGCCAGCACCAGCACATCGGAAGACACTTCGCGCAGCAGCGCCTGGATACCACGGTCGTCGACATCCGCCAGGTTGTCGAACACGAACATCAGGTCTTCGATTTGCGAGGACAGGTCTTCGTCGACTTCGCGTATCGAGTCCATCAACTGGCCCTCTACCGAGCTGTCGAGGAAGTTCATGATGTCTGCCGCACGCTTCACGCCGCCCATGGTGGCGCGCGAAGTGTTGGAACTGCCGGAGAACTGCTTCTCGAGAATCAGGTTGAGCTCTTTCAGCGCCGCCGGTTGCACGGTATTCAACGACGACACGCGCAAGACGATATCCAGACGCACCTTGTGGTCGAAGTGGCCGAGCACTTCACCGGCCTGGTCGGGGTCGAGGTAGGCCACCACGATGGCTTGAATCTGTGGGTGTTCGTAGCGGATCACATCGGCAACGGCGCGTGGCTCCATCCATTTCAGGCTGTCCAGGCCGCTGGTGCTGCCACCGAGCAGAATACGGTCGATCAGGCTGCCGGCTTTGTCTTCGCCGAGGGCCTGGGTGAGCATCTTGCGGATATAGCTGTCGGCACCGACGCCAACGCTGGTCTGGTCGCCGACGGTTTCGACGAACTCGCCCATCACCTGCTCGACCTGCTCGCGCTGCACATTGCGCATATGGGCCATGGCCACGCCGACCTTTTGCACTTCCTTTGGTCCCAGATGCCGCAGCACCTGCGCCGCATCGGTTTCACCCAGGGAGAGCAGCAGAATCGCGGCCTTGTCGACCTTGGTCAGTTTCGCGGGAGCGCGGTTCTCACTCATCAGCGTTAATCCACTCTTTAACCACTTGTGCTACACGACCCGGGTCTTCAGCTACCAGACCCTTGATCGCATTCAGTTGCGCATCATACCCCTCGGACGGGCTCGGCAGCATGATGCTGGCTGGCCCGCCAAGGCTCACACGATCAGCGGACAGCTCGCCATCCAGGCCGCCCATGGCACCCAGCTCGACATCGCCGCCATCGTGACCCAGAGCGTCGTTGCCTTTGCCGCCGCCGGTGATGTTGTTCAGCACCGGACGCAGCACGCCAAACACCAGCACCAGAATAAACAGCACGCCCAGTACCTGCTTCACCACATCCCAGAACCAGGGCTGGGTGTAGAACGGGATCGACTCGATTTCTTCGCCCTGGGTGGCGGTGAACGCCGAGTTGATCACGCTGACGCTGTCGCCACGGGCCGCGTCGAAACCGACCGAGTCCTGCACCAGGCGGGTAAAGCGCGCCAAATCGGCGGCGCTCCACGGCACATGGGTGACTTCGCCGGTCTGCGCGTTGATCTTGGCCTGGTCATCCACCACCACCGCGACCGACAGACGACGCAGACGGCCCTGCTGTTGCTTGGTGTGGCTGATGGAGCGGTCCAGCTCATAGTTACGGGTGGCCTGTTCGCGCTTGTCGGCCGGATACGGTGCCAGTTTAGGCTGGCCAGTGGCCGGATCGATGATCTGCGTGCCATTGGCATCCAGCAGCGGCTGACCGGCGGCAATCGGCCCGGCCGGCGCAGGTGCGCCAGCAGCAGCCGTTTGCGGCGCACTGGAGGGGCCAGGTGGCTGGTTACTGACCGCGCCGGGAATACCTTGCGAGCCCAGGGCGCTGGAGCGCTCCTCGTTAACTTTCTGCTCGCTGCGCAGGGCCGGCTGGTCGGGGTTGAACATCTCCGAGGTCGACTCGACCGCGCTGAAATCCACGTCGGCCGACACTTCAGCCTTGTAGCGACCATTGCCCAGCACCGGTGCCAGAATACTGTCCACACGCTGGCTGAACATGCTTTCCATACGGCGGCTGTAGTCGAACTGCTTGCCGGCCATGGTCAGCTCGGAAAGCTCTTGCTGGTCGGAAAGCAGATTGCCTTTCTGATCGACCACCGTAATTTGCGATTTGCTCAACTCCGGCACGCTGGTAGCGATCAGATTGACGATCGCCATTACCTGGCTTGGCTCCAGAGAGCGGCCCGGATACAGCTCGACCAGCACCGAGGCGCTGGGCTTGCGGTCATCACGGACGAACACCGAGCTTTTCGGAATCGCCAGGTGCACCCGGGCGCCCTTGACGTTATTGAGGCTGGACACCGTGCGCGCCAGCTCGCCTTCCAGGCCGCGGCGATAGCGGGTGGCTTCCATGAATTGACTGGTACCCAGGCCTTGCTCGCCATCGAGAATCTCGAAACCGACGTTGGCATCGCGTGGCGACACACCGGCCTGGGCCAGTTGCAGACGGGCACGGGAAACGTCGCTGGCCTTGACCAGCAGCGCGCCGGAGTTGGGCTCCATGGTGTACGGAATATTGGCGGCGGTCAGCGTCTCCGTCACTTGTTTGGCGTCCATTCCTTCCAGGCTGCCATACAGCGGGCGGTAATCCGGTTGCTGCGACCACAGCACCACGGCAAAGCCGATGGCCACGCTGGCCGCCAGACCGACCAACAGGCCGATCTGCCGGAGCATGGTCATCTGCGACAGGTTTTCCAGAAAAGCCAAGCCGAACAGCGGCTTCTTCGGCTCGGTGGCATCTGCCTTGGCGGGTACGTTACTGATCGCTGCTTCTGCCATTTCTCAACTCACTCTCACTATTCCGGGTCCAAACCTTGCTTAGGGGTCCGGTCGAAACTAAACGGGCATCTGCATGATGTCTTGGTAGGCCTGAACCAGCTTGTTACGCACTTGGGTAACGGCCTGGAAGGACACGCTGGCCTTCTGCGAAGCGATCATCACGTCGGTAATATCGACGCCGCTTTTGCCGATTTCAAAGGCTTCGGCGAGCTGGTTAGAGGCTTGCTGGGTCTCGTTGACCTTGTTGACGGCCTGCCCAAGCATGTCGGAAAAGCTCGGCGCACCGACCTCTGCCGGCGCTGCCGCGACTTTCGGACGGGCCATGGCCTCCATTTGCATGGAGCGCATTTCCAACATTAGGCGATTGAACTCGACACCCTGACTCATGACCCATCTCCAGTGACCGCAGTTTTTTTGACGCTGTGCGGTAGGTAATGAGGGGATTGCAACAAGGGTGCCAATAAGAGAAATGTCCTACACCTACATGAGCTACGCCCGCCATTTCGTCGGTTGGGTTGAGCAAAGCGAAGCCCAACGGGGTGCCCCCCGCAGCTCCAGGGTGGAGGCACATGGCAGCGTATCGTTGGGCTTCGCCTAGGGCTCAACCCAACCTACGCGGTCTCACAACCCCATCTGCTTACTGATGATCTCGTTCATCACTTCACGGGTACCGCCGCCAATGGAGAGAATGCGGTTGTCGCGGTACAGGCGCTCCACCAGGCTTTCGCGCATATAGCCCATGCCGCCCGCCACCTGCACGGCGTCGTAGACGATGCGATCAGCGATATCGGTGGCGAAGTTCTTGGCCATGGAGATCTCTTTGATCACCGACTTGCCCGCCGCCATCTTTGCCGCCTGGCGGTAGGTGAATTCGCGGGACACCTCCAACTGCGTGGCCATCTCGGCCAGGCGGTGTTTGAGCACCTGGAACTTGCCGATGGGCTTGCCAAAGGCTTCGCGCTGGCGGGCCCAGCTCAGGGACTCTTGCAGCGCCAGCTCGGCAGTCATATTGGCCATGATCGCCAGGGCCAGGCGCTCGGACTGAAAGTTGGCCATGATCCCGGCAAAGCCCATGTTTTCCACACCGATCAGGTTGCCCACCGGCACCTTGCAGTCATCGAAAAACAGCTCGGCGGTATCGGACGCCCACCAGCCCATCTTTTTCAGCTGACGGCCGACGGTAAACCCCGGGGTGCCCTTCTCGATCAGCAGCAGGCTGACGCCAGCGAAGCCGTCGCCGCCAGTGCGCACCGCCACCGTGTAGTAGTCGGCGCGTACGCCGCTGGTGATAAAGGTTTTGCTGCCGGTCACGCGATAAAAGTCGCCATCGCGTACCGCGCGGGTTTTCAGGCTGGCGACGTCGGAGCCGCCGGAGGGCTCGGTCACCGCCAGGGCGCAGATCTTCTCGCCACTCAACACCTGCGGCACCACCCGATCACGCACCGCCGGCTGCGCCCATTTCATAATCGGCGGCAGGCCGATATCCAGCGACCCCAGCCCCGCCACCAGGCCACCGGAACCGCAGCGCATCAGCTCTTCACTGGCGGCCACCTTGGCAAACAGATCGCCCTCATGGCTGCCGCCAAAGCGTTCCGGATAACCAATGCCGAGAATCCCGGCAGCGCCCGCTTTCAAGTACAGCTCACGGGGAAAGCTCTCGGCCTCTTCCCAGTCGGCGACATGCGGCAGGATCTCGCGCTCGACAAAGCGCCGCACCGAGTCACGGACCAACTGATGCGATTCGTCGAAGTATTCCTGAAAAGCAGACATGACAGGCTCCCACTGAGGTTTGGCCGACCATACCGAGCGCTTGCTTGGTTATCAACCTACTTTCGGTGGGACTTCGGCCAATTGCCGGACAACAAAAAGCCGCCGAACCACAAGGTTGGCGGCTTCGCAGAACCGGCGGCGGAAGCCTACAGATTGATCGGCCGCCGCCCCGCCAGGGCATGGGCCAAGGTGCCGCCGTCGACCAGCTCCAGTTCGCCACCCAGCGGCATGCCATGGGCGATGCGCGAAGCGATCAGGCCTTTGTTGCTAAGCAACTGGGCGATGTAATGGGCGGTGGCTTCACCTTCCACCGTGGGGTTGGTGGCCAGAATCACCTCGGTGAAATTGCCGGCTTCGATACGCGCCAGCAGCTCCGGCACGCCAATCGCCTCCGGGCCCAAGCCATCGAGCGGCGACAAATGCCCCTTGAGCACAAAATAGCGGCCACGGAACCCGGTCTGCTCCACCGCGTTGACGTCCATGGGCCCTTCCACCACACACAACAGGCTGTCGTCGCGGCGTGGGTCCTGGCAGGTCTGGCACACCGCATCCTCACTGAGCGTGCGGCATTGCTGGCAATGACCGACGCCCTCCATCGCCTGAGTCAACGCCTGGGCCAGACGCAGCGCGCCACTGCGATCACGCTCGAGCATCTGCATCGCCATGCGCTGGGCAGTCTTCTGCCCTACCCCCGGCAAAATGCGCAGGGAGTCGATCAATTGGCGAATCAGCGGGCTGAAGCTCATAGCGGGGAATCCGGGAGGGTGAAGAAAAACGGAGTGGCTCTCGTAGGAGCGGCTTCAGCCGCGATGCTTTTTAAGATCAAAAACATCGCGGCTGAAGCCGCTCCGACGGGGTTCGTGTTATGCCTTAAAAAGGCATTTTGAAGCCTGGAGGGAGCTGCATACCGGCAGTCATGCCACCCATTTTTTCCTGGCTGCTCGCCTCAACCTTGCGCACTGCATCGTTAACGGCAGCGGCGATCAGGTCTTCCAGTACTTCTTTGTCTTCCTGCATCAGGCTGTCATCCAGGGTGATGCGCTTGACGTCGTGACGCCCGGTCATCACCACGCTGACCAGCCCGGCACCGGATTGGCCGGTCACTTCGGCATTGGCCAGTTCTTCCTGCATCTTGGCCATTTTTTCCTGCATCTGCTGCGCCTGCTTCATCAGGCCGGCCATGCCACCTTTCATCATGGGAATCACCTCAAGTTAGTAAATGGGTCAAGACGCTACGGGGGCGTCGACTGGCTCAATGGTGCCGTCGCGAATGATCGCGGCGAACTGCTGAATCATTTCTTTCACCAGCGGGTCGTCATGGATCGACGCCTCGGCCGAGCGCTGACGGTTGGCCCGTTTGCGCGCGGCGGCCTGGGCAGGGGTTTCCTGCTCCGGGGTGCGCAGCTCGATTTCCAGTTTGATCGGGCGTTGGTGGTAAGCATCCAGAGCCTCGTTCAGGCGGCGCTGCTGGGTAGCGTTAAAGAGCGCGCTCTGGCCGGGGTCCAGGTGCAGGGTCCAGGTGTCACCCTCCACCGCCACCAGGCTGCAGTTGGCGGCGATGCTGCCGGTCAGGCCGGTAATGCCCAGGCGCGGGAACAGCTCCAGCCATTCGGCGGCTAGGCCTGTGGCCGGCTTGGCGGCTGGCAAAGGCGCGACTTCAACCGTGGCCGGCGCGTCAATGCCCATGGCGTCGAGGGCGTCGAGGTAAGCGTCGGTTTCGCCTTCGGCCACGTAGTAATCGTCATCGCCGAGTGGCGGCTCGTCGTCATCGTCGTCACGGACGTCGGCCGGGGTGTTGATGACCACGGCAGCTTCGGTCTGCACCGCCACAGGCGCGGGAGCCGGGACTAGCGGTGCCGGCGCAATTTCGGCTGGCACGTTGATCAGCTCGGCAACCGGCACCGGTGCAACGACGGCCGGCCTGGATTCTTCCCAAGGCAAATCGATGGGCGCGGCAGCCACGGGCTCGGGCTCGACTAGCGGGGCAACGGGTGCTGGCACAGGTGCAGCCACCACCGGTTCAGGCACAACAACCGCCGCGGCTACCACCGCAGCAGGTGCAGGCTCGGGCGCGGCGGCCACAGGCGCAGGCGCAACCGGTTCAACAACAGGCGCAGGAGCGGCAACAGGCGCAGCTGCAATAGCGGCAACCGGCGCAGCCATAACCGCGCCGGCCACTGGGTTGGGTCGGGGATCAGCAGTGGCCTGGCTAATCCCGAGCGGCTTTAACGCCACCCTCGGTGCATCGCCCGTATCCGCCGGGCGGAACGCCAGCATCCGCAGCAGCACCATCTCGAAACCGCCACGCGGGTCCGGTGCCAGCGGCAAGTCGCGGCGGCCGATCAGGCCCATCTGGTAATAGAACTGCACGTCTTCGGCCGGCAAGGCTTGCGCCAGTGCCAGCACGCGGTCGCGGTCGCCCTGACCGTTGTCCACCGCTTCCGGCAGCGCCTGGGCGATGGCCACGCGGTGCAACACATTAAGAATTTCGGCCAGCACGCCAGCCCAGTCCGGGCCCTGCTCGGCGAGGTGGCGCACTGCTTCGATCAAGCCGCGCGCATCGCCCTCCAGCAACGCGTGCAGCACGCCATACACCTGGCCGTGGTCGAGGGTACCGAGCATGGCACGCACATCGGCGGCCAGCACCTTGCCCTCACCAAAGGCGATGGCCTGATCGGTCAGGCTCATGGCATCGCGCATCGAACCATCGGCGGCGCGGCCCAACAGCCACAGCGCGTCGTCCTCGAATGGCACCTGTTCCACACCCAGCACATGGGTAAGGTGCTCGACCACCCGCTCCGGCGGCATATTCTTCAGCGAGAACTGCAGGCAACGGGAAAGGATGGTGACCGGCAGCTTCTGCGGGTCGGTGGTGGCCAGCAGAAACTTGACGTGGGGTGGCGGCTCTTCGAGGGTTTTCAGCAAGGCGTTGAACGAGTGCGACGACAGCATGTGCACTTCGTCGATCAGGTAAACCTTGAAGCGCCCGCGGCTCGGGGCGTACTGCACGTTATCCAGCAGTTCGCGGGTGTCTTCCACCTTGGTGCGGCTGGCGGCGTCGACTTCGATCAGATCGACAAAGCGGCCTTCATCGATCTCCCGGCACACCGAACAGGTGCCACAGGGGGTAGAGCTGATCCCGGTTTCGCAGTTCAGGCACTTGGCAATGATCCGCGCGATGGTGGTCTTACCCACCCCACGGGTGCCGGTGAACAGGTAGGCATGGTGCAGGCGCTGGCTGTCGAGGGCGTTGATCAGAGCCTTGAGCACATGGGTCTGGCCGACCATTTCGCGGAACGAGCGCGGACGCCATTTACGTGCAAGAACCTGATAACTCATCGAAAACCGTCGCAACTGGGGGGCAAGAAGTGGGGCTAATCCTAGCGGAGCACGGGGCAAAATGCATCCGGCGTGTCGGTGGATTGCCGGGCGGCCCCTCAGGGCTTGGGCGCGACCCCGGGAACAGCGCCAGTGTCGCCGCCCTGCAACGGCTCAACCAGCTTGCCGCTACGATCAATCACCCCCCACTTACCGCCACCCATCGCCCAATGCCCATCCCCATCGGATGGGCCGCGGCTGCAGCCTTGGCACACCTCGGCGCGCCCATCCGCGAACGGCGTGCCCCAGTCGTAGATCGGCGCAATCACCTGGTTGAAGTCTTTGTCGTAGTAACCGACCTTGCCGTGGACCCAGGCGCGCGTCAGGCCTTCTTCGAAGTAGTCCGCGCCGTTGTCGAACGTCAGCACCTTGAGGGTCGCGCCGCTGGGCTTGATATAGAACATGGCACCGTCGATGGCGGCACTGGCCAGGCCGTTGGCGTCGAAGCTCAGGCGCTGCAGGTGGTCGGGGGCCAGGCGATAGGTGTCGCCGTCAAGGCGCGCGCAGTGCGGATGCTCGGCCAGCCCCTCATCCCGGTCGGCAGCGCTGTAGAAACAGGACAAGGCAAAGTCTTCAGCCTGTGCGCTGTTTATCAGCCCCAACAGCAAAGCCAGGCGCAGGACGGCGGTGGGAATGCTAGACATATACACGGAACCCCAGTTGCCCAATGCCGTTCTTTATCCCTGATGCCAGGGAGATCGACAATGGTAGCGCGGCCAACCTGTGAAACCGCCCTCACCCCCAACAGGCGCTCTGCATGAAATCACTCGCCCGCCCCGCTCTTTACCTTGCGCTGTTGTTCGCCGTTAGTGCCCACGCCGAGGTCAAGGTCGAGCCGCTGGAGGCCGAGGCCATCGCCAAGGAGGCCTATATCTATGGCTATCCGATGCTGGAGCTGTACAAAACCCTCTATATCCAGGCGGTGGATACCGAGAGCACTGCCTACCAGGCACCGTTCAACCGCATCGCCCATAACAACGACGTCTATACCAGCAAGACCACCGCGGTGCAGTCGCCGATTCCCGACACCCGTTATTCCTTCGCCTGGCTCGACCTGCGCGCCGAGCCGATCATCCTCAGCCTGCCGGCGGTGGACAGCGAGCGCTATTACTCGGTGCAGCTCACCGACCTGTTCACCCACAATTTTGCCTACCTCGGCAGCCGCACCACCGGTCACAAGGGTGGCCGCTATCTGCTCGCCGGGCCCGACTGGGATGGCCCAACGCCGGAGAACATCGACCAGGTGCTGCGCAGTGAAACCAGCCTGGTCTATGCGCTGTTTCGCACCCAGCTGTTCGAAGCCCGCGACATGGCCAAAATGCGCCAGGTGCAGCAGGGATACGCCCTGCAAACCCTGAGCAGCTACCTGAAGCTGGAAGCGCGGCCCACGGCGGCCAGGCTCGACTGGCCGGTGCCCAGCCCCGACGCCAAGCCGACGCCGGATGTGTTCCGGCTGATGGATTTCCTTCTGCAATTCGCCCCGCCGCACCCCACTGAAGTGGCCTTGCGCCGGCGCCTGGCGCGCATCGGCATCGACAGCGATCAGAAGTTTTACCCCGACCGCCTGACCCCGAGCCAATACAACGCGCTGCAAACCGGTATCGATGAAGCCCGCGACGAATTCGCCACCTTTAAAAGCGCCGAAGTGGACAGTGGGCAGATACCGACCAACGAGTTGTTCGGCGACCGTCAGCACCTGGCCAACAATTACCTGGCGCGTTATGCCGGCGCGGCCCTGGGGCTGTTCGCGGCCTCGGCGGAAGAAGCCGATTTCATCGGCTATTTCAACGACGAATACCAACGCCCGCTCAATGGCCTGCGCACCCGCTACAGCCTGCACTTTGCCAAGGACCAGTTGCCGCCAGCGAATGCCTTCTGGTCACTGACCTTGTACGACGCTACCAGCAAATTGCTGATCGACAACCGCCTGAACCGCTACCTGGTCAACTCACGCATGCTCGACCGCCTGCAACGCGACCCCGATGGCGGCCTGACCCTGCATCTGCAACGGGTCAGCCCCGGCATCGCCATGGAAAGCAACTGGCTGCCGGTGCCGCCGGGGCCGTTTTATGGCGTGCTGCGGCTATACGACCCGAAACCGGAAGCGGCCACTGGGCAATGGAAGCCGCCTGCGATTACAGTGCTGCCCTGACTGTGCAGCCCGTTGGTTTTGGCGTTTGCAGGAATCGCGGCTAAAGCCGCTCCTACGAGAATTCATAATCGGTGGGAGGCTTCAGCCTTGATGTTTTTGATCTTCTTACTTGAGTAACCCCATGCTGGTCGCCTTCGCCATCTTCGCCTTCACCATGCTCCTCGTTATCTGGCAACCCAAAAACCTCGGCGTCGGCTGGTCGGCCAGCATTGGTGCCCTGCTGGCCCTGGCATTCGGGGTGGTGGGCCCGCACGACATCCCCACCGTGTGGGCAATCGTGTGGAATGCCACGGCGACCTTTATTGCCCTGATCATCATCAGCCTGATTCTCGACGAGGCCGGCTTTTTCGAATGGGCCGCGCTGCATGTGGCCCGTTGGGCGCGGGGCAATGGCCGGCGGCTGTTTGCCTTTACCGTGCTGCTGGGGGCGGCGGTGTCCGGGCTGTTTGCCAACGACGGCGCGGCGCTGATTCTGACCCCCATCGTGATTTCCCTGCTGCTGGCGCTGCGCTTCTCCCCCGCCGCCACCCTGGCCTTTGTCATGGCCGCCGGCTTTATCGCCGATACCGCCAGCCTGCCGCTGGTGGTTTCGAACCTGGTGAACATCGTTTCGGCCGACTACTTCAAGCTGAGCTTTAACGACTACGCCGCGGTGATGGTGCCGGTGAATCTGGTCAGCGTGGTCGCCACCCTGGCCGTGCTGTATCTGTTCTTTCGCCGGGATATTCCCCTGGCCTACGCCACCGCAGACCTCAAGCTGCCCAGTGCCGCCATTCGCGACCGGCCGACCTTTATGGTCGGCGTAGCGGTGCTGGTGGTGTTGCTGGTCGGCCTGTTCGCCCTGGAGCCGCTGGGCATTCCGGTGTGCGTGATTGCCGGCGTCTGTGCCGCGGCCCTGTATGCCGTGGCCGCCCATGGCCATGTGATTTCCACCCGCCGCGTATTGCGCGATGCGCCATGGCAGATCGTGGTGTTTTCCTTGGGCATGTACCTGGTGGTGTACGGCCTGAAAAACGCCGGCCTCACCGCCTACCTCACGCACCTGCTGAACCTGTTCGCCGAGCAGGGCCTGTGGGCCGCCGCCCTCGGCACCGGGCTGACCACCGCCCTGTTGTCATCGGTGATGAATAACCTGCCCAGCGTGCTGATCGGTGCCCTGTCGATTCAAGACTCCGCCGCCACCGGCCTGGTGCGCGAGGCGATGATCTACGCCAACGTGATCGGCTGCGACCTGGGCCCGAAAATCACCCCCATCGGCAGCCTGGCCACCCTGCTGTGGCTGCATGTGCTGGCGCGCAAAGGCATTCGCATCACCTGGGGCTATTACTTCAAGGTCGGCATTGTGCTCACCTTGCCGGTGCTGCTGATCACCCTGGCGGCCCTGGCCCTGCGTTTGAGTTGGTAACCGCACAAGGAATGGATGCATGAGCGAAGCCGCGCAGTCGCAAGCCCCTCAACCGGTCAGCATCGGCCAGGCCTTCTGGTTCTGGCTGAAATTGGGCTTCGTCAGCTTTGGCGGCCCGGCCGGGCAAATCGCCCTGCTGCATCAGGAACTGGTGGAGCGGCGGCGCTGGCTGTCCGAGCGGCGTTTTCTCCATGCGCTGAACTACTGCATGCTGCTGCCCGGCCCGGAAGCCCAGCAGCTGGCCACCTATATCGGCTGGCTGATGCACCGCACCTGGGGTGGCGTGATTGCCGGCGGGCTGTTTGTGCTGCCCTCGCTGGTGCTATTGATCGGCCTGTCGTGGGCCTATGTGAGCTTTGGCGAAACCCCGGCGCTGGCCGGTTTGCTCTACGGCATCAAGCCGGCGGTCACCGCGATTGTGGTGCACGCCGCCCACCGCATCGGCTCGCGCACCCTGAAAAATCCCTGGCTACTGGGCATCGCCGGCGCAGCCTTTGTGGCGATCTTCGCCCTGCACGCGCCCTTTCCGTTGATTGTGCTCGGTGCCGGCGTGCTGGGCTGGCTGGGCGGCAAGTGGCGGCCGCAGAGCTTCAACCTCGGCGGCCATGCCAAAGGCGCGCAGCAGTCTTACGGCGTGGCGCTGATCGACGACGACACGCCCACCCCCGCCCACGCACGCTTTCGCTGGCCGCGCCTGGTGCTACTGCTGGCGCTGGGCGGCGTGCTGTGGAGCCTGCCCATGGCGGCGCTCACCGCACTGTTCGGCTGGCAGGGCACCCTGACGCAAATGGGCTGGTTCTTTACCAAGGCCGCGCTGCTGACCTTTGGCGGCGCCTACGCGGTGCTGCCGTATATCTACCAGGGCGCGGTCAACCACTATGGCTGGCTGACGCCCGGGCAGATGATCGACGGCCTGGCCTTGGGCGAATCCACCCCTGGGCCGCTGATTATGGTGGTGGCCTTTGTCGCCTTCGTCGGCGGCTTTGCCAAGCAGGTATTCGGCCCGGACCAACTGTTTCTCGCCGGTGCCGTGGCCGCCTGCCTGGTTACCTGGTTTACCTTTCTGCCGTCGTTTCTCTTTATTCTGATCGGCGGCCCGCTGGTGGAATCCACCCATGGCCAACTGAGCTTTACCGCGCCATTGACCGCCATCAGCTCCGCCGTGGTAGGAGTGATCGTCAACCTGGCGCTGTTCTTCGCCTACCACGTGTTCTGGCCCCAGGGCTTTGCCGGGCAGCTGGACTGGCCGTCACTGCTGATCGCCCTGTGGGCATTTCTGGCCCTGTTCCGCCTCAAGCGCGGGGTGATCGAAGTGCTGGCCAGCTGCGCCGCCCTCGGCCTGGCCGTACACCTGTGGTAACCAGGCTCAGCGGCAGGCCTTGAGATCCACCTTGCCGACATAGGGATTGCCGCGCCCCATCACGCACGCCACTTTCTGATTGCGCGCCAGCTCCCAGGGCTTCACCGGGTACTGCTTGTTCCATGCCGCGTACATCTGCTGGTCCTGCTTGGACAAACGCAGGCCATAACGCTCACTCATATAGAAATAGGTACGCGCCACCATGCCGCGCACCTGCGGGCGCGGCATGGCTTTTTTCGCCTTGAAATCCACCACCATCGGGCAGGCGCCGTACTGCGTGGGTTTTTGCGGCAACCAGCCATAGCCGAAGTTACTGCGGTCGCCATTGACCTCGCCCACGCTGGGTACCAGGTTGTGCAAATCGGCTTCGGCCAGGCGATAGGCCTGATCGGAGCGGGCGCAATTGGAGCGCCCACCCTTCTGCCAACACTGCCGCTGATGGCCAATCACCCAGGCCGGCACAATGTGCTCCCACTCGATACGCGACGCACGCTGGGCATTTTTGCGCGGCACATAACCGCAGCTTTGCAAATCCACCTTGTTACCGGTGAAACGGCAGCCGCAATAAAACTCCACCGGGTTGGCGGCATACAGCTTCCAACCGGCCTTCTTGGCTTCGGCAAAGGTGCGGGGGGCGGCGGCGTGGGCAGTGGTGGTGAAGGTGGTGGCGAACAACAGGCACAGCAGAAACAAACAACGCGACATCGGGGCGTGTCCTTGGCAGCGAGAAAGACCACAAAACCTGTATGTGCATACAGGCATTTCGTAATCTTCCTACAAACCTGTAGGACTATTCAATGGTGGCGAATTAGCTACCAGCGGCAGCTCACCGGTGCCGCCTGTGCACACCCCGCATCAGCCCGATTCCCACACTTTCGCCCAACGCATCTTGCAGCCAAGGCTTCATTAGCGCCGTAGCGTTCTCGGCACAGCCCATTTTGGAGGCTGCCCAAATGACCAAACTGGCTCACGCCGGAGAGCACCGCATGGATAGCAAGACACAGAAACTCCTAAAAGAGTTTGGCAGCGACGTGAGGGAGCAGATTGCTCGGCTTTATACGATCAGCATCATCCAAACCAGCGCCTTACTTGACTTGGCCACGGCTGTAAAAAATGAGAAAAACGTCTCCCGGGATACCCAGGTAGCGGCAGAAAAGGCTCTGAAAACCATCGATGAATTGATCAGCAGCTTTGACCAGGCTGTGGCTGAAATCGACAACATTGCCTTCGATCCCACGAACCACTTAGGAGGCGCTGATGAGTAACGTAAGCACCAGGGTCCAAGTGGCTTTAACCAAACTCAGGTACCAGCAAGAAAAAAATCATGACGATGACAGCAACGTTGACGGCCACCATACTGGCCGGAGCAATGAACCAGCTGGGGATACGGACGTGGAAGCGCGTACAGCAAAACTCGAATCCCATTTCGAATATATCCGCCGCGATCTCGATAGCGTCGTCACAGACGTAAGAGAAAGCAGAAAGGAAATGCGCGACGAATTCAAAGCGGTCAGGAATGACATGCAGGGCGAATTCAAAGCGGTCAGAACCGAAATGCATGAGGGGTTCAAAGCCGTCAGAACCGAGATGCACGAGGAGTTCAAAGCCGTCAGAACCGAAATGCACGAGGGGCTCGAATCGGTCAGAACCGAGATGCACGGCGAGTTCAAAGCCGTCAGAGCCGAGATGCGCGGCGGCTTCGAAACGGCAAAAACCGAAGTACAAAGCGAGTTCAAAGCCGTCAGAACCGAGATGCGCGACGGCTTCGAAGCGGCCAAAACCGAAGTGCAAAGCGAGTTCAAAGCCGTCAGAACCGAGATGCGCGACGGCTTCGAAGCGGCCAAAACCGAAGTGCACGGCGAGTTCAAAGCCGTCAGAAGTGAAATCCAAAGTGAGGCAAAATCCGTCAGAACCGAAATGCGCGAAGATTTCCGCATTCTGTTCGGGGCCCTTATAGCGGTTGCACTGGGTATGGCCGGGCTGATGGCCAAAGGCTTTGGCTGGCTGTAAGCCCTCCTCGCCCGCAGCGGCGGCAAGTAGGTCGCGCGCCCTTTTCGAACACCCCCCCACCAAACAATGCAATCTATGCAGCAGCGGCTTCAGCCGCGCTGCTTTTTAGCGATACTGGCGAGCACTAAACCCTGTGGAGGTAACGGCGTGGAACCGCCCGAAAAAAAACTCGAAACTCAATTCGAAAACATCCGCCGCAATCTCGATGAAATCGCCAATGATGTCAGCGAAATCAACCAGCAAAACCGCCGCATTGCCCGCATCCTGACTGGCGCACTACTGGTGGTCGTGGCGCTGGTGTTTGTGGGTTTGATAGCCAATGGCCTGGGGTGGCTGTAAGTCCAAATTGCCGCATTACCGACGTTGAAAACCCAAAAAATCGGGGCTGAAGGCTATTCCACACGGGCATGCGTGGTCGTGCTGGGAAAGGCTTTGGCCTCGATTGTTTTCACCACCGATCACTTTGCCGAACCATAGCCACCCGGCTAGGATGCTTGTGCCGTAGGAAACGTCGCAACGCTTGCGTTGCGGGTTGTGGGCCTGTCGAGCGCGCTTCTATAGTCCAGCCGTCGCTGAATAACTCAGCGATACGGGTTTAGCAGCTCGGGTTAAGTAGTACGCTCGCAAGTCCTCCAATCGAATCAACAAACATGCTTTGTGTTTGTTGTCTCCTCTTATGGCGGTCGTGCGTGGGGCACCTTCGGGTGCGCCGGGTGACTACTAACCGGTCTGCTAACCCGCGTACGGCTGCCACCCTCTTCGTTAGCAGCGACTGGTGACAGCTCCCAAACCTAGTAGTGGAGTTACACCTATGAAATACGTACACCCCGTATTAATCCCCTCCCCACCCTTCCCCCACCTGCCTGTGGAGGTGCGCCATGGTTAAAACCGTCCGCGTTCCCTACCACCTGTGCGGCGATGCGCGCCAATCGCTGTTTGCGGTACAGCCCGGCATTCCCGTGGCCGATGCCCTGGACAGCGCCCATAGCCTGCTGGATGTTGCCGAATCCCTGAGCCTGGAAAAAGACGGCAGCAAAGGCCCGCGCCAAGCGCAGCTCAACCACGCCTGCCACTTTCTGATCAGCGCCGCCAAGGCCACCTTGCAAGCGTGCGTCGAAGCCGAAAGCGAAAGCGCCGAAGAGCACGCCGCGTAAACGCAACGAGGCCGCTCTTAGCGCCTAAGAGCGGCCTCAGCATTAACAACAAACCTACTGTGGCGCTTTAGCCGTGCGCAGATACGGCAACTTGATATCCAACGCCCCATACTTCTCGCGCGCCTGCTCATCATTAAGCGCCAGGGCGACAATCACATCCTGCCCCACCGCCCAGTTCGCCGGCGTCGCCAACGGCACGTTATAGGTCAACTGCAAGGCATCCAGCGCCCGCAACACTTCTGCAAAATTGCGCCCCACCGACATCGGGTAGGTCATCGACAGCTTGAGCTTTTTGTCCGGCCCGATGATGAACACCGAACGCACCGTAGCCGTATCGGCCGGGGTGCGGCCATCCGGCAGATAGGCCTCGGCCGGCAGCATATCGAAGGTCTTGGACACCACCAGGCCTTCATCGGCAATGATCGGGAACGATGCCTGCGCGCCACACACCTTCTCGATATCGCCCTTCCACTTCTGATGCGACTCGGCGCCGTCCACGGAAACGCCAATCACCTTGGTGCCCCGCTTGGCCCACTCCGCCGCCAACTGCGCGACCGCACCGAACTCGGTGGTGCACACCGGGGTGAAGTCTTTGGGATGGGAAAACAGAATGGTCCAGCTGGAACCGATAAAGTCATGAAAGGTGATCGGGCCCTGGTCGGTGTCGGCACTGAAGTCCGGGACCAGGTCGTTGATGCGTAAGGCCATGGGGAAGTCCTCCGTGATGGGTGAGCAGAACGAACAAGCGTAGCCGGGATTGGCCCACCACCTGGCGTGCCGACCAGCGCAGAAATTTATCGGCGTGTTGCCGGTCCGTCACAGTCGAGCATTTACCACATCATTGAAAAAGGCATGTTCAGGGTGCCGGCGGTAGCGGCGAACGCCATGGCAGAGGCGATTGCCCGCTGGGCGCGGAGGGAAAACTCAGTAACTGCCGAAAGGTAACAACAGACGCCGAAACACCCGGGCCACACGGTTAGGTGCTTTCGGTGCCGTGACCTTGCGATAAACCTTCAGCACTTCGTCAGCGGCGCGCTGCGTGTCTTGCAGGCTGCGCTTGGACTTGGTCATTTCCCGAATGACCGCCAGGGCAACTTGCTTTTCGTTTTCAGGGAGATCGTTCATTCGACGGTACCTTGCCCTGTCGGGTAGCAGTTCAAAAGCGGGAGCGGTCAGCATCACTGCTTGCGCAAGAGTAGATGGCACGACGGGCAAAGACAGCTTGCGCGGGTTGTTTTTTGCAGTCACTGAAATGCGTCAGCGCGCAGCAGTTAGCGTAACTAACTTCAATCTGCCCGTTTTCTCGCACCCTCGATGGAATACGGCGGTGGTCTATGCTGCTGAATGCCCACATTCACGTGATTAAAGGACTAACACAATGAAAGACAGCATTATCAAACTCAACGACACCCTGGCTCGTTTGGCTGTAATCCTACTAGTACTTTTTGGCCTTGCAGGTGGTGCAAGCCAGGGAACCGGTTGGATGGTCGTTGGCGGTTTAATCGGTTTCGTTATTGGTGCCCTTATGTCTGGTGTGTGGTTCGTTCTCAGCGGAATCTACGAACAAACAGCTGAGACAAACCGACACCTCAAAGAACTCCTAAGCAGTACCAACAACGTTCACGCTGAGCTTGAAACAATCAAAAAACTGACCGCCAGACCATCGTCTGATTAGTCCTCCCGCGTGCAACTTCCCCCTCGCAAGAAGATCGCTCAACCCCAACTGGCTTGACCCCAGTGAAAGTGCTCGCCTGAAAAAACGCACATAAGCGTAACTCGGGCACTAAAAGGCGTTTCGGCACTGGCTCAGAAAGGGGTGGGGTAGATTTTTCTCGACTCGAGAAACGCAGGCTACTGCCTAGTACAAGCCTAGTGGCCGGAAACGGATTCGAAAAATGGGGACTCTAGAAGGAGGCAACCCCCACCAGCCACACCCCGGCACACAATGTTCCCGCTGTGGCTGCTTCCTTCCGGACCTGACCAGGTTAACGGGTAATCGTTGCGGGGGGACCGATGGGGGTCACCATAACGCGCGCCTTCAAGGCTGAAGGCCGCGCCATTGTACCGGCTTGTCGATAACTTACAACCGCCTCGTGCGGTTTAAAAAAGCATCCGCTACAAGCACTTATGTTGCACGCCCTTACAACCCGCAGCCTGGGTATTTGTGCCCGGCGGTGGCGTTTGGCAGGCCGAGGAAGTCGAGGATATGCGGGGTGGCACCGTCGATTTGCAGCAGCGGCGTGGCGCTCAGGTCGCCGACGCAGTAGGCGACTTTGCCGGGGTTCTGGTAGCTGTTGTTGAGGATCAGGATGGTGTCGCGCTCCGCTGCACTCTGCCCGCCGTGGCTGCTGTTGAGGCCGCCGTGGTCGGAGGCGACGACGATCAGCCATTCTTCGTTGGCGTAGCCAGGGCGGGCGGCCAGGGTGTCGAGCACTTGCTGGATCTGTGCGTCTTCGCCGCGAATCTTGCTTTGGTAGTTGGCGTTCAGGGGCGCGTAGCTGGCGGCGTGGATATCGACGTTGTGCAGGTAGTAGAAGATCGCGGTGGGCGGGTTCTTCCAGCCGAGCCAGCCTTTGACGGTGTCGGTGGCCTGTTGTGAGTTTTTCGCGCTGTTGGCGACGACGAAGTCGGCACCCACGGGTTTGAGGTTGTGGGTGATGTTGAACCAGTCGCCGACTACGCCCACGGTGGCGGTGGGGTAGCTCTGTTTGAGCAGGTCGAAGACGTGCGGTTTGAGCATCGGCAGGTTTTCGGCGTTGCTGGTCACGCCGTGGGCGTCGGCCCAGAAGCCGGTGAAGTTGGTGGCCCAGCCGGGACCGCTCACGGTGTCTTGCGGGCCGCCGGCCAGCACGTTGCGGTGAAACGCGCCGCCGTTGGCCAGGGCGCTCAGGGCCGGGGTGACGGCGCAGCCTTCGCAGAACAGGGCATCGCCGCGCAGGCCGTCGATGCCAATAAACAGCACGTGTTTATTGCCAGGCACGGGGCTGGCGACCCCTTCGCCATCGACTACGAAATAGTGGTCGTAGGGGTTGCCGCTGTAGTTGGTTTTCAGCCCGCCGACGTCGCTGGCGCGCTTGTCGCTGAGATCGCAGGCGCTGCTGGTTTTGTTGTAGTCGAAGGATTTGCACCAGGTGCTGCGGCTGGCGTCTGTGCAGGCGCTGGCGCAGTCCTTGGGGGTGACGTTTTTCAGGTTTTCCACGTTGTAGCCGGAGATGGCGGCGTTCGGTACGCGGGCGAAGGCTTTCAGTGGGTCGGGCTTGAGCGAGTAGTGGTCGTAGGGGTTGCCGCTGTAGTCGGTTTTCAGCCCGCCGACGTCTTCGGCGCGTTTGTCGCTGAGGTCGCAGGCGCTGGTGGTTTTATTGAAGTCGAAGGACACGCACCAGCCCGAGCGGTCGCTGCCTTGGCAGGCCTCGGCGCATTGCGCGGGGGTGACGGCGGTGAGGTTCTCGCGGTTGTAGCCGGAGATGGCGGCGTTGGGGGTCTGGGTGAAGTCGGCAAGGCCGCTGGCTTGGGCAAACAGGGGGAAGCAGGCGACTAATGAGAGGCTCAGGAAGATCGGTTTCATGGCAATTCCAAGGCGATGAAGGAGCTCGCACGGTAGAAAAGCCAGATGACCGCGGGGCTATCAAATCAATATGGAAATTGCGGGGTAAGTATTGAAGGCGGCTATGGGCGCGGGGTATTGGCGTTTTCAGGCCCTGCCAATCGCGGCTGAAGCCGCTCCTACGGATCGCACAATTTGTAGGAGCGGCTTTAGCCGCGATGCTGTTAAACGCGGAAGCTGCCCACCAGCTTGGCCAACCCGGAAGACAGTTCGGAAAGCCGCTGACTGGCCTCGGTGCTTTTCTCTGAGGTGGCCGCCGCTTCGTTGGAGAGGTCGCGGATATCGCTGATGTTGCGGGCGATCTCTTCGGTGACGCTGCTTTGTTCTTCGCAGGCGGTGGCGATCTGTGCGGCCATGTCGTTGATGCGGCCAACCGAGTTGCTCGATTCGGACAGAATCTGGTCCACGCCAGCGGCGCGGTCGACGCTGTCGCGGGCTTTGACGCTGCCCGAATCCATGGCTTTTACCGCGTTCTGCACGCCCACTTGCAGGCGCTCGATCATGTTCTGGATATCTTTGGTGGAGTCCTGGGTACGAGCGGCCAGGGCGCGTACTTCGTCGGCCACCACGGCAAAACCGCGGCCCTGCTCCCCTGCCCGCGCGGCCTCGATGGCGGCGTTAAGGGCCAGCAAGTTGGTCTGTTCGGCAATGCCTTTGATCACCGCCAGCACGGCACCGATATTGGCGGTTTCCTGTTCCAGGGTCTGAATGGTGCCGGAGGCGCTTTCCACTTCATGGGCCAGTTGGCGCATGGCGGTGATGGTGGCACCGACCACCTGGGCACCTTCGCGCGATTGCACCTCGGCGCTGCGGGCCGCATCGGCGGCGTTCTGCGCGTTGCGCGCCACTTCGTTGACTGCGGCGCTCATTTCCGTGGCGGCGGTGCTCACTTGGTCAACGGCGGCATGTTCGCTGCTGATCAGACGGTCGTTGGCGGCAGCCATGCCAGCCAGGTTCTGCGCCGAGGCGGCGACTTCGCCGGTCACCCGGCCGACTTCTTTGATCAGCGGTTGCAGCTTGTCGAGGAAACGGTTGAAGGCGGCGCTGAGCTTGCCCAGTTCATCGCGCGACAGTACATCCAGGCGTACCCGCAAATCGCCGTCGCCATCGGCGATCTGTTCGATGCGGTGCAGCAGGTTTTCCAGGGGGCGGGTCACCAGAATCGGGAAGCCAACCACCAGAATCAGGCAGACCAGCAGGCCGAAGGCGACGATAGCGCCCTGTTGCCAGCTGAGTTCTGCGCCTTGGGCGATGGCGGACTTGCCTTCGTCGTGGGCGGCGTTGTCTTCCAGCTCACCGAGTTTGTCGATGGCATCGCGCATGCTCTCGAACTGCTTTTCGCTGTCGCCGAAACTCAGCACGCTGGCGGCGTCGGGGTCGCTGCTGGTGAGTTGTACCACCTTGAGCGTGGTGGCTTTCCAGATGGCGTAGCCTTGGTCGAACTGGGTCACCAGGGCTTTGGCTTCGGTGCCGGGGTCCATGGCGGCGTATTTGTGCACGCGGTCGTAGGCTTGCTGCAGGTTCTCGGTGTGCGAGCTTTTCAGGCCGTCCATATGCGAGCTGGCACCTTCGTCCAGCATGCTGCGTTCGGCAACGAATGCCTGGTACAGGTCGCGGTCGGCGTTCAGCAGCAGGCTGATGGCGGGCAGGTAGCGGTTGGTCAGTTTGCTACTGGAGTCGGCCACCTGGGTGATGCCACGCACCCCCAGTACCCCCATCAGTACTAACAACACCGCCAGGACCAGAATTGGCAAGGCGATTTTCCAGCGAAAACCCAAGTCGGCGAACAGACGCAGCATGATGACTCTCCCAACGACAGGACAACTAGATGCAAGCGTAGCCGCTTGCTGCGGTTTTATCGGGCGCGGTGCAGGCAAAGTGAGATCAGTGCTGCGCGCCCCGCTTGTCTGTCTATCGGCCGCTGCTGGTCGGTGCTTGAAGGGGGGAGGAAAATTGCCCGCCAAGCCTGATTGGCCATGGCTTTTGTGCTAGCGTGCCGGCTTTCGCGCAACACCCTTCAAGAATCCGTTTAAGGAAGCACCCGCATGGCCATGAGCAAAGACCAACTGATCAGCGATATCGCCGAAGCCACCGACGCGTCGAAAGCGACCGTGAAAGCGGTACTGGAACAGCTGAGCGAGATCGTCAGCGATGCGCTGGAGAACTACGACGAAATCACCCTGCCGGGCATCGGCAAACTGAAAGTGGCCGACCGCCCGGCCCGCACCGGCCGTAATCCGCAGACTGGCAAGGCGATCGAGATTGCGGCGAAGAAAGTGGTCAAGTACGTGCCGGCCAAGGCGTTGAGCGACGCGATTAATTGATTCAACGCGACGCCGTTTAAAGATCCAAAGCATCGCGGCTAAAGCCCCTCCCACAGACGACCGAGCTCTTCTGTGGGAGGGGCTTCAGCCGCGATCCCTGCAAACCTCGGTTGGCAGAGTTATACCTCGATCCCGTACCCGCCCAACGCCTGCAAAAACTCGGCCTCGTCGAGCACCTTCACCCCCAGCTCACCAGCCTTGGCCAATTTCGAGCCCGCCCCCGGCCCGGCCACCACGCAGGTGGTTTTCGCCGAAACAGAACCCGCCACTTTCGCGCCCAGGCTTTCGAGTTTTTCCTTGGCGATATCGCGACTCATGATTTCCAGGCTGCCGGTCAGTACCCAGGTTTGGCCTGCCAGCGGTAAACCTTCCACCACGCGTTTTTCGCTTTCCCAGTGCATGCCGAAGTCGCGCAGTTGCGCTTCGATTTTCAGG
Source organism: Pseudomonas sp. TE3786 (assembly GCF_054057335.1). Taxonomy (NCBI): domain Bacteria; kingdom Pseudomonadati; phylum Pseudomonadota; class Gammaproteobacteria; order Pseudomonadales; family Pseudomonadaceae; genus Pseudomonas; species Pseudomonas sp. TE3786. The sequence continues at coordinate 122,618 of NZ_JBSRZF010000005.1, read as the reverse complement.
GCGCGCTCACGGTTCTCGGGCACGGCGAAAAAGTCGCGCACGGCATTGGCGGGTTTCTCGCTGAGGGTTTGGCGCAGGTCCAGCCAGTCGGCGGCCAGCACTTTTTCCAGCGACTCATCGAACTTGGCCGCCAGGGTTTTCGCTCCGGTTGGGCCAACGGATGAGATATGCAGTTTGTCGAGCAAACCGGCCAGGGTGGTGCTGGCGGCGTACTCGGCCCCCAGTTCGCCCTGGCCCTGGATATCCAGCACCTGCTCAAGCTGTTCGATCACACTCTGGTTATGGCTGTCGCTAAAGAACTCGTGAATTTCATACGCCACTTCCAGGCCCACGTCCGGCAGGTAGGTGAGCACTTCCGGCAGCGCCTGTTTGATCCGCTGCAAGGAGGCCAGCGAACGCGCCAGCACCTTGGCCGTTTCTTCGCCGACGTCGGGAATGCCCAGGGCGTAGATAAAGCGCGCCAACTCGGGTTTACGGCTGTTGTCGATGGCTGCCAGCAGGTTCTTGCTCGACAGTTCGGCAAAGCCTTCCAGTTCGACGATCTGCTCGAAGGTCAGTTTGTACAGGTCGGCCGGCGAGCGGATCAGGCCTTCGTCCACCAATTGTTCGACGCTCTTGTCGCCCAGCCCTTCGATATCCATGGCGCGCCGCGAGACGAAGTGAATGATCGCCTGCTTGAGCTGCGCGCCACAGGCCAGGCGGCCGACGCAGCGGTATACCGCACCTTCGCTGACGGTTTCACGGCCCTTGCTGCGTTTCACCAGTTGCGTACGCTCCACGTGCGAACCGCACACCGGGCAGTTTTCCGGTACATGCACGGGCTGGGCGTCGGCGGGACGGCGCTCGAGCACCACTTGCACCACCTGCGGAATCACATCGCCGGCGCGGCGGATGATCACGGTATCGCCGACCATCAGGCCCAGGCGCGTCACTTCGTCCATGTTGTGCAGGGTGGCGTTGGCCACCATCACGCCGGCCACTTTCACCGGGCGCAAGCGCGCCACCGGGGTCACGGCACCGGTACGACCCACTTGAAACTCCACCGCTAGCAGCTCGGTGAGTTCTTCGCTGGCGGGGAATTTATGGGCGATGGCCCAGCGTGGTTCGCGGGCACGGAAGCCCAGTTCACGCTGCCAGGCCAGGTTATTGACCTTGAACACCACGCCATCGATTTCGTAGGGCAGCGCATCGCGGCGCGCGCCGATATCGCGGTAGTAGTCCAGGCACTCCTCAGCGCCCTTGGCCAGTTTCAGCTCGCGGCTGATGGGCATGCCCCAGGCCTTGAGGGCGTTGAGGATGCCGATCTGGCTATCCGGTAGTTCGCCCTGCACCTGGCCGATGCCGTAGCAGCAGAACTCCAGTGGGCGTTTGGCGGTGATGCTCGAGTCGAGCTGGCGCAGGCTGCCGGCGGCGGCGTTGCGCGGGTTGGCGAAGGTCTTGCCGCCCTGCTCCAGTTGGCTGGCGTTCAGGCGTTCGAAACCGGCGCGGGACATAAACACTTCGCCGCGCACTTCCAGCACTGCCGGCCAGCCGCTGCCCTGCAGTTTCAGGGGGATATTGCGCACGGTGCGCACGTTGACGCTGATGTCTTCACCGGTGCTGCCATCACCGCGGGTGGCACCGCGCACCAGTTGCCCGTCGCGGTACAGCAGGCTGACGGCCAGGCCATCGAGCTTGGGTTCGCAGCTGTATTCGACGTTGGCGCCGCCGCCGAACAGATCGCCGGCCGGCAACTCATCGGCCAGGCCTTCGCGTACGCGGCGGTCGAAGTCGCGCAGATCGTCTTCGGCGAAGGCGTTACCCAGGCTGAGCATCGGCACTTCATGTTTCACCTCGCCAAAGGCCGACAGCGCCAGGCTGCCGACGCGCTGGGTGGGGGAATCAGGGGTGACCAGTTGCGGGTGCTCGGCTTCCAGCGCCTTGAGCTCATGGAACAGGCGGTCATACTCGGCGTCCGGAATGCTTGGCTCGTCCAGCACGTGGTAGCGGTAGTTGTGCTGGTCCAGCTCACTGCGCAATTGGCTGATTCGGGTGGCGGCGGTTTGGGCGTCGGTCATACGGGCGGCTCTCATTTAGCAGGCGACGAGTCCCCTGCCGGCAAAACGAAAAAGAGCAGCCGAAGCTGCTCGATTAAAACGGATTTGTAGCGCGCTGAAGGATCAGCGCTTGTTGGTCAGCGCCTTGCGTTCGAATTCGACGATGCGCTGGCGGTAGTGTTCGATGGTTTGCGCGGTCATTACGCTGCGCTGGTCATCTTTCAGCTCACCGCTCAATTCGTGGGCCAGTTTGCGCGCGGCAGCCACCATCACGTCGAAGGCTTGTTTCGGGTGACGCGGGCCAGGCAAGCCGAGGAAGAAGCTCACGGCACGGGTGCTGAAGTGGTCGATGTCGTCCAGGTCGAAAGTGCCGGGTTTAACCCCGTTGGCCATGGAGAACAATACTTCGCCATTGCCGGCCATGCTTTCGTGGCGGTGGAAAATATCCATTTCGCCAAAGCGCAGGCCGCTTTCCAGAATGTTCTGCAACAGCGCCGGGCCATTGAAGCCTTCGCCCTCTTTGGCCACCACGTTGATCACCAGCACTTCTTCCACCGGGGGCAGATCGCGGCTGTCTTGCGGTACGGCGGGATTGCGTTTTTTCGGTTCATCGTCAACCGGGTTGAGCAGGGTTGGCACCGGCTCGTCGAGGCCCAGGTTGAGGTCGCCCTGGCTCGGTTCCACCACTTTGCCGCGACGACGATTGAGTTCGCGCGGGCTCATCGCCGGCAGGTCTTCTTCTTCGATCTTGGGTTCGGCGTGACGCTCAAGCACACGCGGCGGGCCCAGCAGTTCCGGGGCACCGTCGTCGGGAAGGTTGGAGAAACTCCGATCCAGTTTGAACTTCAACTTGCCTTTACCACCGCGCATCCGCCGCCAGCCATCGAAAAGAATGCCAGCGATAACAATGATGCCGATGACGATCAGCCACTCACGCAGACCGATTTCCATGTAATTCTGTAGCCCCTGAAAAAATAATAATAAAGAAGGGCATCCGCCCTGTGACTCAACGCTACTACCCAACAAAAATGTTCGTCAGCAACTTTCTACGGCGTGTATCAACTCCATGTTCTGACTGACATTTCCCGAATACAAAAAAGAGTGGGCAATAAGCTAGCACGACGAAAGGCAACTTTACACCGCTGCACGCGTTATGCCTCCACCAAAGCCAAGGCTTCTTCAACATCTACTGCGACAAGCCGTGAGCAGCCAGGTTCATGCATTGTTACGCCCATCAACTGATCGGCCATTTCCATGGCGATCTTGTTGTGGGTGATATAGATGAACTGCACGGTCTGCGACATCTCTTTGACCAGGCGCGCGTAACGGCCGACGTTGGCGTCGTCCAGTGGCGCATCCACCTCGTCGAGCATGCAGAACGGTGCCGGATTGAGTTTGAAAATGGCAAATACAAGGGCCAGTGCCGTCAGGGCCTTTTCACCGCCGGAGAGCAGGTGAATGGTGCTGTTCTTCTTGCCTGGCGGGCGCGCCATGATGGTTACGCCGGTATCCAGCAGGTCTTCTCCGGTCAGTTCCAGGTAGGCGTTGCCGCCGCCGAAGACTTTCGGGAATAGCGCCTGCAGGCCACCGTTGATTTGATCGAAGGTCTCCTTGAAGCGGTTGCGGGTTTCCTTGTCGATCTTGCGGATCACGTTTTCCAGGGTGTCGAGGGCTTCCACCAGGTCGGCGTCCTGGGCATCCAGATAACGTTTGCGTTCGCCCTGCTGTTGGTACTCGTCGATGGCCGCCAGGTTGATCGGCCCCAGGCGCTGGATACGCGCCGCCAGGCGCTCCAGCTCTTCTTCCCAGGACTTTTCGTTGGCTTCGCTGGGCAAGGTGCCGAGCACGCCGTGCAGGTCGTAGTTATCTTCCATCAGTTGGTCGTGAATGGCTTTGCGCCGCACATTGAGCGACTGCCACTCCATGCGCTGCTGTTCGAGTTGGGTACGCAGCAGCTGTGATTGCTGCTCGGCCGAGCTGCGGCGCTTTTCCGCGTCGCGCAGTTGTCGGTCGGCATCTTCCAGGGCCAGACGCGCCAGTTTGAGTTCGTCTTCCACGCCCATGCGTTTGTCGAGCAGCTCTTCCAGCTTCATGCGCAGCTCTTCCAGCGGCGCCGCCCCTTCGTCGAGGTTGAGGTTCAGTTGCTCGCGTTTCTCGTGCAGACGTTCGGCTTGCAGTTCCAGCCGCTCCAGGGCCTGGCGCGTGGAGTCGTGCTGAGCCTTGAGCGAACCCAGACGCACCGCCAGTTGGTGGGCGTGATCTTTGTGCTGGCGGGCTTCCTGACGCACCCGGTCGAGGCGTTCGCGCAGGGCATCGCGCTGGGCCATCAGCAGTTCGCGCTGCTCGGTGTCGATGGCCATGCTGTCGAGGGCGTCTTGCAGTTGCAGGCGCGCTTCGCCCAGTTGTTCGCTTTCGATGGCGCGCTGTTCGCCCAGCTCGCTGAGTTCTTCATCGAGACGGCGGCGACGCAGGGTCAGTTGTTCGACCTTGGCCTGGCCAGCGGAGAGTTGCGCCTTCAGCTCGCCCTGGCGGCGCGCTTCGCCTTGCAGACGGCGGCGCTGCTGCTCGCGGGCTTCTTCCTGTTGCTGCTGGGTTTCGCGCAGCGCTTGCAGGCGCTCGTCGAGGCTGGCCAGGCTGGCTTCGCGCTCGTCACGTTCGAGGCCCAGGCGTTCGATTTCCTGGCCGCGGGCCAGCACGCCGCTTTCGGCTTCGCTGGCGCGGCGCACCCGCAGAAAGTGCCGACCCACCCAGTAGCCGTCGCGGCTGATCAGGCTTTCGCCGTCGCCCAGCTGGCCGCGCAGGGCCAAGGCGTCGTCGAGACTTGCTACCGGTTTGACCTTGGCCAGCCAGGGTGCCAGGTCGACGCTGGCTTCGACTTTGTCCAGCAGGCTGCCAGCCACCCGCGCGCCGCCTTTGGCCGGGCTGAGCAGGCGCAGGTCGCCTTGCTCGAAACCGGCCAGATCGAGGCTGGACAGCTGCTGCGGGTCATCCAGCAGCACCGCTTGCAGGTCGGCACCCAGTACGGTTTCTACCGCCAGTTCCCAGCCCGCTTCCACCCGCAGGCCTTCGGCCAGGCGTGGGCGTTGATTCAGGTGTTGCTCGCGCAGCCAGTCGGCGGTGCCTTTGCCCGGGTCCAGCGCGGCTTGTTGCAGCGCCTCCAGGGAGGCCAGGCGGCCATTCAAGCGCTGCAGCTCACCTTGCGCCTGCTGCTGGGCCTGGCCGGCTTGCAGCAGTTCGCCGCGCAGTTGTTCCAGGCGTTCCACCAGCGCTTGCTCGGCGCTATGCAGTTCTTCCAGGGTCAGCTCGCTGCTGGCCACCTGCTCGCTGAGTTCGAGAATGGCGGCGTCTTCCGGGTCGGCAGACAGCAGCACCAGCTCGTCATTCAGGCGGCGTTGACGCTCGGCCAGACGTTCCAGGCTCTGTTCCAGCTGCTGGATGCGTGACTGCTGCACTTCGGCCTGGCGGCGCGGTTCGGCGGAACGCTGGTTGAAGTCGTCCCACTGGCCCTGCCAGCCCTGCATGGCGCTGTCGGATTCCTCCAACGCCGCGGCGGCTTCTTCGGCGGCAGCGTTGGTGACCTCCTGTTCGGGTTCGAGCGCCGCCAACTCCTCACCCAGGGTGGCGAGCAAGGTGCGGTCGTGGCCCAGGTGCGATTCGGTTTCCAGACGCGCGCGTTCGGCTTCGTTGAGGTCGTCCTGCAGCTGGCGCAAGCGTTGCTGGCCATGCTGGATGCTCTGCTCGACGCGGGCGATATCGCCGCCCACCGAGTAGAAGCGGCCTTGCACCTGGTTGAAGCGCTCGGACAGTTCGTGGTGTCCGTCGCGAAAGCGCTCGATGCTGGCGTCGGCGTTGCGCTGCTCGGCCACCAGGGCTTCGAAGCCGATTTCCTGGTTGCCGATAATGGCTTCGCGCTGGCCCACCTGTTCGTTCAGCGCCTGCCATTTGAGGGCCGACAACTGCGCCTTGAGCTGGCGCTCTTCGGCTTTGTATTCCTGGTACTTCTCGGCGGACTGCGCCTGGCGGTGCAGGCGGTCGAGCTGGCGTTCCAGCTCTTCACGCAGGTCGGTCAGGCGCGCGAGGTTTTCGTGGGTGCGGCGAATGCGGTTTTCGGTTTCGCGGCGGCGTTCCTTGTACTTGGAAATACCCGCAGCTTCTTCGATGAAATTGCGCAGATCCTCTGGCTTGGCTTCGATCAGCTTGCTGATCATGCCCTGCTCGATAATCGAGTAGCTGCGCGGTCCCAGGCCCGTACCAAGGAAAATATCGGTGATATCGCGGCGACGGCATTTGGTGCCGTTGAGGAAGTAAGTGTTCTGGCTGTCGCGAGTCACCCGGCGGCGAATGGAGATCTCTGCGTAGCCGGCGTATTCGCCGACCAGGGTGCTGTCGCTGTTGTCGAAGATCAGTTCGATACTGGCCTGGGTCACCGGCTTGCGGGTGTTGGAGCCGTTGAAGATGACGTCGGTCATCGACTCGCCACGCAGGTTCTTCGCCGAGCTTTCGCCCATCACCCAGCGCACGGCATCGATGATGTTGGATTTGCCGCAGCCGTTGGGCCCGACCACCGCCGCCATATTGCTGGGGAAGTTCACGGTGGTGGGGTCGACGAAGGACTTGAACCCCGCCAGCTTGATGCACTTCAGCCGCATAGAACGCCTTCCTTAGCCACGGTGGGTTAGCGCTCGGCCATGGCGGCAAGCACCATCTGGCAATTGTGTTTGCTGTAGGCGCTGAGGGTTTCGCGCACTTGCGCCGGGTCGCGGGCAATCACTGCCTGCAACAGACCAGCGAAGGCGTTGAGAAACTGGCTCATCTCGGTTTTGCGTTTTTCCAGGGCCAGGTGATAGGTGCGGCTCATCGCCGGCAACAGGTTTTCCAGGGTTTCCTGCAAATACGGGTTGTTGGCGAACGGGAACGCGGCCCGCATCACATCGAAGCTGCTCTGCACAAAGCTGTCGATATCGCCCTGGGCGGCGTTGTCGCTGAGGCGCTGCTGAATCAACACGAAGGGCTGCAGGTCGTCGCTGGTTTTCCAGCGTTCGGCCACGGCGTAGCCGAGCAGGATGTACAGCTCGATTACCAGGGCATACAGGCTTTTGACGTTGTGCGGCGTGAGCTCGGAAACATGAGCGCCACGGCGCGGTAGGATGGTGATCAGGTGGCGACGCTCGAGAATCAACAAAGCTTCGCGCACCGAACCCCGGCTGACATTCAGCGCCAGGGTGACTTTCTGTTCTTGAATCCGCTCACGCTCTTTCAATTCCCCACGAATGATGCGCTCGGCCAGATGATGGGCGATCTGCTCAGCGAGACTGTCGGGTGCCTTGAACGTCATGGTTTTCCTTCGAAAATGGGTCTATCGAGCAGGCTCAATCGGGGTGCGAGTGTAACACAGCGTGTTACCTCTTTTAGCAGGGGCAACGGTTACAGCCAAGCGGCTTGCCGTCCAAAAGGTTGGTCGGGCAACGGCCTTTCGGCAAGGAGATTGTCCTACAATTTCAACGGTCGACTCCCCTTCAAAAACAATGGAGCTCACCATGTTTGCCTACCTGCCCTCCTCCTGGATGATCGCCCTGAAAAAAGCTGGTTACTGGATCTGGTTGATTCCGGTGCTGGGCGTGCCGATGAGTTTTTACTGGTCGGTCGGCAGCGCCCACGCCGATGCCTGGGCCTATCTGGTGGTCACCATTGTGTTCGGGGTGATCCCGATTCTGGATGCCATTGTCGGCCGCGACCCGGCCAACCCCGATGAGGCGACCGATGTGACGAAAATGGATCGCCAGGGTTACTACCGCCTGCTCAGCCTGGCCACGGTGCCGTTTTTGCTGGGTATGCTGGTCTGGGCCGGCTGGGCCTTTGTTCACTACGAGGCGTGGAGCTGGGTCGGACGCCTGGGCTGGATTCTTTCAGTCGGCACGGTGACTGGTGCCATCGGCATTACCGTGGCCCATGAGTTCATCCATAAAGACCCCCAGCTGGAACAGAATGCCGGCGGTCTGCTGCTGGCGGCCGTGTGCTATGCCGGCTTCAAGGTCGAGCATGTGCGCGGTCACCATGTGCATGTGTCCACCCCGGAAGATGCTTCCTCGTCGCGCTATGGGCAAAGCCTGTATGCCTTTCTGCCCCATGCCTATAAACACAACTTCCTGAATGCCTGGGCGCTGGAAAAAGAGCGCTTGCAACGCCGTGGTTTGCCGGCCCTGCATTGGCGCAATGAGTTGGTCTGGTGGTATGCAATCAGCGCTGGCTTCCTGCTCGGTTTCAGCCTGGCGTTCGGCTGGCTGGGCGCGCTGTTTTTCCTGGGCCAGTCGTTCGTGGCGCTGACCCTGCTGGAGATCGTCAATTACGTCGAACACTACGGCCTGCATCGGCGCAAGCAGGACAACGGCCGCTACGAACGCACCAACCCCAGCCATTCATGGAACAGCAATTTCCTGCTGACCAACCTGTTCCTGTTCCACCTGCAACGCCACTCCGACCACCACGCCTACGCGAAGCGCCGCTACCAGGTGCTGCGCCATTTCGACGACAGCCCGCAGTTGCCCAACGGCTATGCCGGGATGATTGTATTGGCGCTGTTTCCGCCACTATGGCGCAAGGTGATGGACCCGCGGGTGCGGGCGTATTACGCCGGGGAAGAGCATCAGTTGAGTGAATCGCAACTCGCCTGAGACCTTGGAATCACCACCGTCGTCCCAGCGCAGGCTGGGACCCAGACTCTTGGAACGCAAACCGTCACCTGCATAATTCTGGATTCCCAGCCTGCGTTGGGATGACGGTGCCTGCTGACGCCCCAGGGGCTTTACTTCCGGCACCCGGCAAACATATCCAGCCCCTTGTCGTACACCTTGGTGTTCACCTGCAACAACCCCAGCATCGAGCTGAACAGGTTGTCCTGGCTGACCGGCTGTTCACGCTGGGCGCGCAGGCAGTCGGCATCCACCTGGAATTCCTGCTGATAGCTGTCGGAGAACCAGGCCACCATGCCTACATGCTTCTGCTGTTCGGGTGCCATCATATAAGGCGTGCCGTGCAGGAAGACGTTGTATTCCCCCAGCGACTCACCATGGTCGGACATATACAGCATGGCGCTGTCGACCTTGCCCTGATTGGCGCGCAGCACGTCGATCAGGCTGGATAGCACAGCGTCGGTATACAGGATGGTGTTGTCGTAGCCGTTGATGATGCTTTGCCGCGAGCATTCGTTGAGGGCGTTGCTGGTGCACACCGGGGTGAACTGCTCGTAGGCTTTCGGGTAGCGCTTGTAGTAGTCCGGACCATGGCTGCCCATCTGATGCAGCACCAGTACGGTGTCTTCCTTGAGGTTGTCGATATAGCTCTGCAGACCTTGCAGCAGAATTTCGTCATGGCATTCGCTATCGGCGCACAGGGCCGGGTCTTTCAGGTCGCTGACGTCTTCGAAATTCACCCGGTCGCAGGTGCCTTTGCAGCCGGACTGGTTGTCCCGCCAGTGCACTTTCAAACCCGCTCGCTGCAGTACATCCAGCAAGCCTTCCTGGGAATAGGCTTGGCTCGCGCTGTAGTTGCTACGCCCGAGGTTGGAGAACATGCAGGGCACCGACACCGCGGTTTCGGTGCCGCAGGAATGGGCATCGGGGTAGGCGATCACGCCGTCCTGGGCTTTGAGTTTCGGCGTGGTGTCACGCTCGTAGCCGAGAATGCCGAAGTTGTCGGCCCGCGCGCTCTCGCCCACCACCAGCACGGTCAGCGACTTGTGCCGATGGCTTAGCCAGGCCGGCGCCTTTACGGCGTCTTCGCCAAGGGTGCGAAACGGCTCCTTACCGGTGTTGATCTGCTCGCGCAGCAAGCTGAACGAAGCCCCCACGTAGTTGCTTGGCACCACCATCAAACGCAGCTCGTGGTGATTGCGAAACAACGAGGCCAGTCCCTGATAGTTGGCCATCGCCACGCCGCCGAGGACCACCACGCAGCCCAGGATCACCAACAGTTTGTTGAGCAGCGCACGGCGCCAGCGTCGGTAGGTGATGGGCGTAGACCACAGCAGCAGCGCCGGCAAAATGCCCAAAAACAGCACATAAAGCGCCAGCTTGAGCGACAACAGGTCACGCACTTCGGTGGGATTGGTCTGCGCGGCATTGCGCAGCATGCCCAGATCGATCACCACGCCGTACTGACTCATAAAGTAGGTGACGCCCGCGCTGATCAGCAGCAACAGGGTGAGTACCGGCTTCAGCACCCAGCGAAATGCCAGCAGGGTCAGCACCAGATTGAACAACGCGAAGACGATAAGACCGAAGGCCACACGGATACCAACACTCGGGGTGATGCTGAACAGATGCCCCCAAAGCACCGGGTTGCAGGCCAGAAGAAGGAAGCCGCTGCCGATCAGAGTCAGCAGTTCAGGCGGGATGGCCTTTACTTTCACTATTGAGTTCACGTCACGCTACCGCACACGGGTTGATGGGTGCGGATGCTAGAAACGTTGGGATCAAAAATTCGTTAAAAAAACCTGAACAATTGGTTAGCCGCCAAATATAGGAAACACGGGGCCTACAGCGGCTCTAACGATTAAGGAAGGAGGCACGAAGCTGGGCACGCGGATTGCTTGACTAAAGAGTCAAATATTTTATTGACCCAAAAGTCAGAATTCTCTAAATTCAGCGCCATTGCGTGCCATACAAACAAGCCAGAAAAAATAAGAATGTGCCTGGAGGTCGTCCTTGATCCAGTTTTTGCTTAACCGTGAGCTGCGTACCGAGCAGCGTCTCGACCCGAATGTCACCGTGCTCAATTACCTGCGTGAGCACCTGGCCAAGCCCGGCACCAAGGAAGGCTGCGCCTCCGGTGACTGCGGTGCCTGCACAGTAGTGGTCGGCGAACTGGACAACTCGTCCGGTACCCCGCGCATCCGCTACCGCACCCTCAACTCCTGCCTGACCTTTGTCTCGTCGTTGCACGGCAAACAGCTGATCAGCGTCGAAGACTTGAAGCACCAAGGCCAACTGCACAGCGTTCAGCAAGCCATGGTCGACTGCCACGGCTCGCAGTGCGGCTTCTGCACTCCTGGTTTTGTCATGTCGTTATTTGCCCTGCAGAAGAACAGCAACGGCTTCGACAAGGGCCAGACCATGGAAGCCCTGGCCGGCAACCTGTGCCGCTGCACCGGCTACCGCCCGATCATCGATGCCGCCGAACAGGCCTGCTGCCAGAAGCAGCCGGACCAGTTCGACGCCGCCGAAGCCGAAACCATCGCCAAGCTGCAAGCCATCGCCCCGCAGGAAACCGCCGAGCTCAATAGCGGCGACAAGCGCTGCCTGCTGCCGCTGACCATCAGCGACCTGGCCGACCTCTACACCGCCAACCCGCAGGCGCGCCTGCTGGCCGGTGGTACCGACCTGGCCCTGGAAGTGACCCAGTTCCATCGCGAACTGCCGGTGATGATCTATGTCGGCCACGTTGAAGCGATGAAACGCGTCGAGCTCACCGATGAGACCATCGAGATCGGCGCTGCTACCCCACTGTCCGACTGCTATGGCGCGCTGGCCAAGGAATACCCGGATTTCGGCGAGCTGCTGCACCGCTTCGCCTCGTTGCAGATCCGCAACCAGGGCACCCTGGGCGGCAATATCGGCAACGCCTCGCCGATTGGCGACGCCCCGCCCCTGCTGATCGCCCTCGGTGCCCAGGTAGTGCTGCGCAAAGGCAACCAGACCCGCAGCCTGCCCATCGAAGAGTACTTCCTCGATTACAAGGTCACCGCCCGTCAGGAAGCCGAGTTTATTGAAAAGGTCGTGGTGCCGCGCCGGCAGAGCAATCAGGCGTTCCGCGCCTATAAAGTGTCCAAGCGTCTGGACGACGATATCTCCGCCGTCTGCGCCGCGTTCAACCTTGTGGTCGCCGATGGTGTAGTGCAAAGCGCCCGCGTGGCCTTTGGTGGCATGGCCGCCATCCCGAAACGCGCCGCCGCCTGTGAAGCAGTGTTGCAAGGCGCTAGCTGGAACATGGACCTGATCGAACTCGCCTGCGAGGCCCTGGCCAAGGATTTCAGCCCCCTCAGCGACTTCCGCGCCAGCAAGGAATACCGCCTGCTCACCGCACAGAACCTGCTGCGTAAATTCTTCCTCGAGTTGCAAACTCCAGACGTCGAAACACGGGTGACCGCTTATGTCTAACCACCACGCCCCGAAAAGCCAGGACGAGCTGGCCGAACTGTTCCGTGCCGGCATCACCACTGGCGTAGGCAAGAGTGTTAAACACGATAGCGCCGACAAGCATGTGTCCGGCGAAGCGGTGTATGTCGACGACCGCCTGGAATTCCCCAATCAGTTGCACGTGTATGCCCGTCTGAGCGACCGCGCCCATGCCCGCGTGACCAGAATCGACGTCTCGCCCTGCTACAGCATTCCGGGCGTGGCGATTGCCATCACCCATAACGATGTGCCCGGCCTGCTGGATATCGGTGCCGTCGCCCCCGGTGACCCGCTGCTGGCCGATGGCCTGGTGCAGTACGTTGGCCAGGTGGTGATTGCGGTAGCGGCCGACAGCCATGAAAACGCCCGCAAAGGTGCCATGGCGGCGATCATCGAATATGAAGAGCTGGAGCCGGTGCTCGACGTGGTCGAAGCGTTGCGCAAAAAACACTTCGTGCTCGACAGCCACCAACACAAGATCGGCGACTCGGTGAGCAAGCTCGCCACGGCCCCGCGCCGTCTGCAAGGCTCGCTGCATATCGGTGGCCAGGAACACTTCTACCTGGAAACCCAGATTTCCTCGGTGATGCCCACCGAAGACGGCGGCATGATCGTCTACACCTCCACACAAAACGCCACCGAAGTGCAAAAGCTGGTGGCCGAAGTGCTGGGCGTACCGATGCACAAGATCGTTATCGATATGCGCCGCATGGGCGGTGGCTTTGGCGGCAAGGAAACCCAGGCGGCCAGCCCGGCCTGCCTGTGTGCGGTGATTGCCCACCTGACCAAACGCCCGACCAAGATGCGCCTGCCGCGCGTTGAAGACATGCAGATGACCGGCAAGCGTCACCCCTTCTATGTCGAGTACGACGTAGGCTTTGACGACGACGGTTTGCTGCACGGCATCGAAATCGAGTTGGCCGGCAACTGCGGCTACTCGCCGGACCTGTCGAACTCCATCGTCGACCGCGCCATGTTCCACTCCGACAACGCCTACTTCCTCGGCAACGCCACGGTGAATGGCCATCGCTGCAAGACCAACACCGCATCGAACACCGCCTACCGCGGCTTCGGTGGCCCGCAGGGCATGGTGGCCATCGAAGAAGTCATGGACCACATCGCCCGCCACCTCGGCAAAGACCCGCTGGAGGTGCGCAAGCTCAACTACTACGGCAAAACCGAGCGCAACGTTACCCACTACCACCAGACCGTCGAGCACAACGTTATCCACGAGATGACCGCCGAGCTGGAAGCCAGCAGTGACTACGCCAAACGCCGTGAAGAGATTGCCGCGTTCAACAAGAAAAGCCCGGTGCTGAAAAAGGGCCTGGCGCTGACCCCGGTCAAGTTCGGTATCAGCTTTACCGCCAGCTTCCTCAACCAGGCCGGCGCGCTGATTCATATCTACACCGACGGCAGCATCCACTTGAACCACGGCGGCACCGAGATGGGTCAGGGCCTGAACACCAAGGTGGCGCAAATTGTCGCCCAGGTGCTGCAGGTGGATATCAGCCGTATCCAGATCACCGCAACCAACACCGACAAGGTACCGAACACCTCGCCGACCGCGGCTTCCAGCGGTGCCGACCTGAACGGCATGGCAGCCAAGAACGCTGCCGAAACCATCAAGGCGCGGCTGGTGGACTTCCTCACCCGCGAATACAAAGTGACGCCGGAAGACGTGGAGTTCAGCAACGGCCAAGTGCGTGTACGCGACCACTTCCTGTCGTTTGAAGAGATGATCCAGAAGGCCTACTTCGGCCAGGTGTCGCTCTCCTCCACCGGTTTCTACCGCACGCCAAAAATCTTCTACGACCGCAGCAAAGCCGCCGGCCGGCCGTTCTACTACTTCGCCTATGGCGCAGCCTGCATCGAGGTGATCGTCGATACCCTGACCGGCGAATACAAATTCCTGCGTGGCGACATCCTGCATGACGTGGGCGACTCGCTGAACCCGGCCATCGACATTGGCCAGGTGGAAGGCGCGTTCGTGCAAGGCATGGGCTGGCTGACCATGGAAGAGCTGGTGTGGAACGCCAAGGGCAAGCTGATGACCAATGGCCCGGCCAGCTACAAGATTCCCGCCATCGCCGATATGCCGCTGGACTTGCGCGTGAAGCTGGTGGAAAACCGCAAGAACCCGGAAGACACGGTGTTCCACTCCAAAGCCGTCGGCGAGCCACCCTTCATGCTCGGCATCGCCGCCTGGTGCGCGATCAAGGACGCCGTCGCCAGCCTGGCTGACTACCGCGTGCAACCCTCGATCGACGCCCCGGCTACTCCGGAGCGTGTGCTTTGGGGTGTGGAGCAGATGAGAAAAGTGCTGAAGGCGCAGAAGGCCGAAGTCACCACCACAGAGCCTGCCTAACACAGATCCCGTAGGAGCGGCTTCAGCCGCGATGCTTGTGATCTTAAAAGAGCATCGCGGCTGAAGCCGCTCCTACGAGAGCAACGATTGACCCAAGAAAACGGTGAACAACAATGACAACACACACCGCACAGACAACCACTCCAGCCGCGCCACAGAGCAGTGACGCTCTGCCGCGCCTGGTCCTACTGGAACAGCCCGCTGACGTGCCATCGAAAGCCGATGACGACTGGCGTCTGTCCCGTTCCGCCAAACCGCTTCGCACCTGGAGGCTGAGCAAATGAGTTGGATCAGCGCCCTCGCCGAATTGCAGCAACAGGGTCAGCCATGCGTGCTGGTGACCATCATCGAAGAGCTTGGCTCTACGCCGCGTAACGCCGGTTCGAAAATGGTCGTGACCGCTGACCGTATCTACGAAACCGTAGGTGGCGGCCATCTGGAATTCAAAGCGATGGAGCTGGCCCGCGAGATGCTCGCCACTCGCACCCAGGACACCCGCCTGGAGCGCTTCAGCCTCGGTGCCAGCCTGGGCCAGTGCTGCGGCGGTGCCACGGTGCTGCTCTTCGAACCGATGGGCCAGCCGCAGGCGCATATCGCCGTGTTCGGTGCCGGCCATGTCGGCCGCGCCCTGGTGCCATTGCTGGCCAGCCTGCCGTGCAAAGTGCGCTGGATCGATTCGCGGGAAAACGAATTCCCCGCGCAGATTCCCCACGGGGCCACCAAGGTGGTGAACGAAGAGGTGGTCGACGAAGTGGAGAATATGCCGCCGGGCAGTTACTACATCGTCATGACCCACAACCACCAGCTCGACCTGGAGCTGACCGCCGCCATCCTCAAGCGCAACGATTTCGCCTACTACGGCCTGATCGGCTCGCAGACCAAGCGGGTCAAGTTCGAACACCGTCTGCGGGATCGCGGCTTCAGTGCCGAGGTGATGCAGAAAATGCGCTGCCCGATGGGCATCGCCGAAGTCAAAGGCAAGCTGCCGGTGGAGATCGCCATTTCCATTGCCGGTGAAGTGATCGCCACCTACAACGCCAATTTTGGCCAGGGCGAAAAGAGCGGCGAAAGCGTCGCCAAGCTCATACCCGCCTCGCGCCGCGCCAAGGCATAAATCGCCATGTTGGGCTTCGCCTGCGGCTCAACCCAACACAGCTCGAACACCAATAAATACGCACCACGAGACTGCCCATGACTAGCCACGTTAAAGCCTACCGCGCCGCCATCCTGCACAGCATTGCCGACCCCGCCCTGGTGGGCGATGCGCAGTCCTATGAGTATTTCGAAGATGGCGTGCTGGTGGTCGACAGTGGCCAGGTGGCCAACATCGGCCACGCCAAGGATCTGCTGCCGACCCTCAAGGGCGTGGACGTTATCGAATACCGCGATGCGCTGATCACTCCGGGCTTTATCGACACCCATATCCACTACCCGCAAACCGGCATGATCGCCGCCTATGGCGAGCAGTTGCTGGACTGGCTGAACACCTACACCTTCCCCACCGAAAAGCAGTTCGCCGACCCGGCCCATGCTGCCGATGTGGCGCAGATTTTCCTCAAGGAACTGCTGCGTAACGGCACCACCACCGCGCTGGTATTTGCCAGCGTGCACAAGCAGTCGGTGGACGCCTTCTTCGAGGCCAGCCAGGCCCTGAACCTGCGGATGATCGCTGGCAAGGTGATGATGGACCGCAACGCGCCGGACTACCTCACCGACACCGCCGAGTCGAGCTACGCCGACAGCAAAGAGCTGATCGAACGCTGGCACGGCAAGGCGCGCTTGCACTACGCCGTGACCCCGCGCTTCGCCCCCACCAGCACCCCGGAGCAACTCACGGCCGCCGGCAAATTGCTGCAGGAATACCAGGGCCTGTATATGCACACCCACCTCTCGGAGAACGTCGACGAGATCGCCTGGGTGAAGTCGCTGTTCCCTGAGCAGAAGGGCTATCTGGATGTGTATGACCACTTCCAGCTGCTCACCGAACGCTCGATGTTCGCCCACGGCGTGCACCTGTGCGACGAGGAGTGCCAGCGCCTGGCCGAGACCGGTTCGGCGGTCTCGCACTGCCCTACTTCCAACCTGTTCCTCGGCAGCGGGCTGTTCAACCTCAAGCAGGCGGAGCAGTTCAAGGTCAACGTCGGCCTGGGTACCGACGTCGGCGCGGGCACCAGTTTCTCCATGCTGCAAACGCTGAACGAGGCGTACAAAGTGCAGCAGCTGCAGCGCAACAAGCTGAGCCCGTTCAAGTCACTGTTCCTGGCGACCCTGGGTGGCGCGCAGGCGCTGCGCCTGGACGACAAGATCGGCAGCTTCGCCCAGGGCAACGACGCGGACTTTATCGTCCTCGACTACCACGCTACACCATTGCTGTCGTACCGCTTGCAGCAGGCCAAGAACCTGGAAGAGAAGTTGTTTGTGCTGATGACCATTGGTGACGATCGGGCGGTGCAAGAGACCTTTGCGGCGGGTCAGAGCGTGCATAAGCGCTAAAAGCCATCGCGGCTAAAGCCGCTCCTGCGGACCGCACCATTCGTAGGAGCGGCTTCAGCCGCGAAGCTTTTGATCTAGCCATAAAAAAACCGCCCTATCGAGGGCGGTTTTTTTATGGCCGAAGAAACTAGCGTGGCGCAGCGCTACGCGGCGCTTTTTTCTTGGTTTGCAGCAAGTGCGAAAACACCGCATGCAAATCATCCGAGGCGCTGTCTTCGTCGAGGTTGAGCTTGCTGTCGATGTGATCCATGTGATGCATCATCAGGCTGACTGCTTTCACCGCATCGCGCGCCTCAATGGCATCGATCAGCTGGTTGTGTTCATCGTAGGAGCAGTGCGAGCGGCTGCCGCTTTCGTACTGCGCGATGATCAGCGACGTCTGCGACACCAGGCTGCGCTGGAAGCTGATCAGTGGAGCATTTTTCGCCGCTTCAGCCAGCTTGAGGTGGAATTCGCCGGAAAGACGGATGCCGGCACCACGGTCACCGCGGGAGAAGCTGGACTGCTCGTCCGCCACCATCTGCCGCAGCTCGGCCAATTGTTCGGCGCTGGCATGTTCCACTGCCAGTTCGGTGATGGCGCGCTCGACCATGCGCCGTGCATAGAAAATCTGCCGGGCATCTTCGACGCTGGGGCTGGCCACCACTGCGCCACGGTTGGGGCGCAACAGCACCACGCTTTCGTGGGCCAGACGCGACAAGGCGCGACGAATAATGGTGCGACTGACGCCGAAGATCTCACCCAGCGCTTCCTCGCTCAGCTTGGTGCCGGGCGCCAGGCGTTGTTCGAGGATGGCATCGAAGATATGCGCATAAACCACGTCATCCTGGGTGCCACTGTGGCTGGCTTTTCCAGCTCGGGGTTGCTTCTTGAGGGGCTGCAATTGTTCGTTCATTCGGGCTCGCGTCAGAAGTTCTGCGGTCATGCGCGACTCTACTGCGTTCCCCCCCAGTGCTGGCAAGCCTTTGGCGGGAAAATAGAGGGTAAAAATACCGGCGCATTGTACACAATCGAAACGGCAGCTCCTAACCCGCAGCATTTGCCCACGGCACCTCGGCGATTCGCCAAGCCCCACCTCCTTACTGATTTTTTAGTTTTTTCCGGCGTAACAGGACAAAAACACCGACGTTTTTGCATCCATGGCGTCCTTTTAACCGACAAAAACCAGCCGATGCGATGCCTCTGCGCTGCTGGAGCAAATTTCATCTATCGCCTATCTATCTGTTTTATAACGATTTACTAAAAATATCGAAATAAAACTGTCGCATACAATCGGCTTATCAAGCACCGGACAATCGATAAGAGCAATTCGCGCAACAGTGAAAACATTAATTGCTTTTTTTGTATACAAACGCATAATCGCGCTCGTGTGACTTCCTGACCATAGAGTCAACAAAACACCAGCAAGCGCACCACGTAAGCCACCTACCTCAGAGCACCACCACCTTCTTATCGGCGCGTGGTACTCGGTGACCAAAATAAGAGAATGAGGAGTACCCCGCTGTGGAAAGCACTAAACAAGAACAACTCTATGCTGCGACGCCTGCGCGCACCGGCCTGCTGGAAAGGCTGTTCAAGCTCTCCCTGCACGGCACCACCGTCAAGACCGAACTCGCCGCCGGCCTGACCACCTTTATCACCATGGCGTACATCATCTTCGTTAACCCCAACATCATGGCCGACGCCGGCATCGATCACGGTGCAGCCTTTGTCGCCACCTGTATCGCCGCGGCATTCGGCTGCTTTCTGATGGGTCTGTATGCCAACTGGCCGGTTGGCCTGGCACCGGGTATGGGGCTGAATGCGTTCTTCACCTACACCGTGGTCGGCACCATGGGCTACAGCTGGCAGATCGCGTTGGGGGCGGTATTCCTCTCCGGCATTCTGTTTATGATTCTGACCTTCTCGCGCATCCGCGAATGGCTGCTCAACAGCATCCCGGCCAGCCTGCGCTTCGCCATGGGTGCCGGGGTCGGCTTGTTCCTCGGTCTGATCGGCCTGAAAACCGCCGGTATCGTGGTTGCCAGCCCGGCCACCCTGATCAAGATGGGTGACCTCACCAGCGCCGGCCCGCTGCTGGCCGCCGTGTGCTTTCTGATGATTGCGGTACTGGAATATCACCGTGTGTTCGGCGGCATTCTGATCAGCATCCTTACCGTCACCCTGATTGGCTGGGGCATTGGCGAAGTGCAGTTCGGCGGCATCTTCTCCATGCCGCCAAGCCTGGCCCCGACCTGGCTGGCGATGGATATTTCCGGGGCCATGAATGTCGGCATGATCAGCGTGGTTCTGGCCTTCCTCTTCGTGCATATGTTCGACACCGCCGGCACGCTGATGGGCGTTGCCCAGCGCGCAGGCCTGGTGGATGACAACGGCCATATCGAAAACCTCAGCAAGGCGATGAAAGCCGACAGCACCTCCAGCGCCTTCGGTGCCCTGGTCGGCTGCCCGCCGGTAACCAGCTATGTGGAAAGCGCCGCTGGCGTGGCCTCCGGTGGCCGTACCGGGCTGACCGCAGTTACCGTTGGCGTGCTGTTTATTGCCGCGATGTTCTTCGCCCCGCTGGCCGGCATGATCCCCGCCTACGCCACCGCCGGTGCGCTGATCTACGTGGCGATGCTGATGATGAGCGGCATGGCCCATATCGATTGGGAAGACCACACCAACACCATCCCGGCGATCATTACCGTGGTGATGATGCCGCTGACCTTCTCGGTCACCGATGGTCTGGCCATGGGCTTTATTACCTTTGTGGTGCTGAAACTGGCGACCGGCAAACACAAGGAAATCACCCCGAGCCTGTATGTGCTGTCGATTATCTGCGCGGCGAAATTTGCCTTCTTGTAATCTTTACGCCGAGCGAAACCGTTGAACCAGGCCCCGACGCCATTGCGCCGGGGCTTTTCTGCATTTGAACGAGGACCGTATGAGTTTTGAAACCTGGCTGCTGTTTAGCAGCGCCGCGCTGATCGTGATCATTATTCCCGGCCCTCTGTCCCTGCTGATGGTCAGCAACAGCTTGAACTACGGCCTGCGCCGCTCGGCACCGGCCTTTCTGGGCGGCGTCAGCGCATCGATCTGTTTGTTAAGCGCATCGGCCCTGGGCTTGGGCGCGCTGCTCCTGGCCTCGACCACCCTGTTCAGCGTGTTGAAAATTGTCGGCGCGCTGTACCTGTTTTACCTCGCCTACCAGAGCTGGCAGGAATCCCGTCAGGCAGCCAAACCGATGCGCACCGAAGAGCAAGCGCCGACGCCGCCGAGCTGGCGCAGCATGTTTCTCAAGGCTTTTGGCCTAGGTGCCAGCAATCCCAAGGACATCCTGTTTTTCGCCGCGTTTCTGCCGCAATTCATCAGCGCCGAGCAGCCGATTCTCAAGCAGTTGATGGTGATGATTGCCACCTGGGCGATTCTGGACTTGGGTTGCAAACTGTTTTACGGCCTGGGCGCGCGTGGCGCGGCGCGGTTTCTGCGCTCGGGCAAGGGCCAGGTATGGTTCAACCGCATCAGCGCTGCGCTGTTTGCCGGTGCCGGCACGGCGTCGCTGTTGAGTCGGTAAGAGAAGGGACGTCGCAAGACCCGTAGGAGCGGCTTCAGCCGCGATGCCTTGAATCCAGAGCATCGCGGCTAAAGCCGCTCCTACGGAGAGGTACGCGGCCTAGCTACCTCGGTAGGTCGAGTAGCTGTAAGGCGAGATCAGCAACGGCACATGGTAGTGATCCTGGCCGGCATCGATGCCAAAGCGCAGTACCACCACGTCCAGAAAGGCCGGTTCCGGCAGCTGTACACCACGGGCGCGGTAGTAGTCGCCGGCGTGGAAGTGCAGTTGGTACACGCCTGAGGCGTAGTCTTCACCTTGCAGCACCGGCGCGTCGCAACGGCCGTCATCATTGGTGTGCAGGGTGTTGAGCAAGACCACCGAAGAGCCTTCTACGCGGTACAACTCAACCTTGATATTGCTACCTGGGCAGCCATGCGCGGCGTCCAGTACGTGGGTGGTTAAACGTCCCATCGGTTTCGGGCAACTGCGCTGAACGCAGACGCCACGCCTCCTCTATGCAGTTGAATTCGGAGCGCCAGGCCGGCAGCTTCGCCGGGGCGCGGTCGGAGCATAGCATGCGAGCTTTTGTTTTCGAGACATTCCACAGAAAAATTGTACACAATCACCCACAACAATTTCCCTGGCACTTTCCTGCCCAGTCACGGCGCGACTTTCCCCGCCGTGCACCAGAATAGCCCGCCACACGGCCAAGGGCGGGCGTTGAGCTAAGCTGAATAACGGCGCCGAAACGGAAAAAACAGTGAAATTTTCCATTTACAAAACACCTATCACTTTGTATACAATCACCCATCACGGTCGCCCACCGCCCTACCCTGGCAAAGACAGCGACCGCACCATTCATAAGAAGGAAAACTGCAGTGAGCGCTGACTACCCTCGCGACCTGATCGGTTACGGCAACGACATCCCCCATCCGCACTGGCCGGGCAATGCCCGCATCGCTATCTCCTTTGTGCTCAATTACGAGGAAGGTGGCGAGCGCAATGTGCTGCACGGCGACAAAGAGTCGGAGGCCTTCCTTTCGGAAATGGTCGCCGCTCAACCGCTGCAGGGCGCGCGCAATATGAGCATGGAGTCGCTGTACGAATACGGTAGCCGCGCCGGGGTCTGGCGCATTCTCAAGCTGTTCGAGAAAACCGGCATTCCGCTCACCGTATTCGCCGTAGCCATGGCCGCGCAGCGCCACCCGGAATTGATTCGCGCCATGGCCGCCGCCGGCCATGAAATCTGCAGTCACGGCTACCGCTGGATCGACTACCAGTACATGGACGAAGCGCAAGAGCGCGAGCATATGCTCGAAGCCATCCGCATCCTCACCGAAATCACCGGCGAGCGCCCGGTTGGCTGGTACACCGGCCGCACCGGCCCGAACACCCGGCGGCTGGTGATGGAGGAAGGAGGCTTCCTCTACGACTCCGACACTTACGACGACGACCTGCCCTACTGGGAAGCGAACAACCCCACCGGCAAGCCGCATCTGGTGATCCCCTATACCCTGGACACCAACGATATGCGCTTCACCCAGGTACAGGGTTTCAACAGCGGCGATGACTTCTTCAACTACCTGAAAGACGCCTTCGACGTGCTCTATGCCGAAGGTGGCGAGGCACCGAAGATGTTGTCCATCGGTCTGCACTGCCGCCTGATCGGCCGCCCGGCGCGCCTGGCTTCGTTGCAACGCTTTATTGAATACGTGCAGGGCTTCGAGCAGGTGTGGTTCGCCCGCCGCGTCGACATCGCCAAGCACTGGCACGCGACCCACCCCTTCAAAGTAGAGAGCGCGAAATGAGCCGCTTCCAGACCCTGACCCCGTCCACCCTGAGCCGCGACGCGTTCGTTGCCGTCTTCGCCGATATCTACGAGCACTCCCCCTGGGTCGCCGAAAAGGCCTTTGACCTGGGCCTGGACAGTAGCGTCGACGATATCCAAGGCCTGCACAGTCGCATGGCTGACATCCTTTTGAGCGCTGATCACGCCGCCCAACTGGCGCTGATCAATGCTCACCCGGACCTCGCCGGCAAGGCCGCGGTCCGTGGCGAACTGACTGAAGCCAGCACCTCGGAGCAATCCGGTGCTGGCATCCACGAATGCACGGCTGAAGAGTTCCAACGCTTCACCGAGCTGAACGACGCCTACAAAGCGAAGTTCGCGTTTCCCTTCATCATGGCGGTCAAGGGCAGCAATCGGCACCAGATTCTCGCGGCTTTCGAGGAGCGCATTCATAACTCCAAGGACGCCGAGTTCGCTCGCGCTCTGGCCGAAATCAACAAGATCGCGCTGTTCCGTTTGCAGACCTTATAAGGCCTGCAATTCCTGACACCGCCACCTCTCCCCGCCCTCTAAAGGCACTGAAAAGGCAGATTTTCATGAAAGCTTACGCCGTACCCTTCGAGAAATACGTCAACCTCGCCGACGCCCGCCTGGGCACCAAAGCCATCTCGGTTACCGATGACTGGTTCGCCGACGTCAACCGCCTGTTCCAGCCCACCCCAGCGGTGTGGAAAGAAGGCGTGTTCGATGACAACGGCAAGTGGATGGATGGTTGGGAGTCGCGCCGCAAGCGCTTCGAAGGTTACGACAGTGCAGTGATCAAACTGGGCGTACCCGGTTCGATCAAAGGCGTGGATATCGACACCAGCTTCTTCACCGGTAACTTCCCGCCGTCGGCGTCCCTGGAAGGCTGTTTTGTAGCCGAAGGTGAGCCGAGCGACAGCACCGAGTGGACCGAAGTACTGGCCGCCGTGGAACTGCAAGGCAATAGCCACCACTACCACGAAATCGCCAACAGCCAGGCCTTCACCCACCTGCGCTTCAATATCTACCCGGACGGCGGCGTGGCCCGTCTGCGCGTGTATGGCGTGCCGTTCCGCGACTGGTCCAACACCGGCGACAACGAAGAAGTCGACCTGGCCAGCGCCCTGAATGGCGGCCGCGCTCTGGCCTGCTCCGATGAGCACTTCGGCCGTATGAGCAACATCCTCAACCCCGGCCGTGGCGTGAACATGGGCGATGGCTGGGAAACTGCCCGCCGCCGCACCCCAGGCAACGACTGGGTGATCGTCGCCCTCGGCCATCCGGGCGAGATCGAACGCATCGTGGTCGACACCCTGCACTTCAAAGGCAACTACCCGGACAGCTGCTCGATCCAGGGTGCCTTTGTTAAAGGCGGCACCGACAGCCAGATCGAAACCCAGAGCCTGTTCTGGCGCGAACTGCTGCCCAGCCAGAAACTGCAGATGCACGCCGAGCACGAGTTCGCCGAGCAGATCAAAGCCCTCGGCCCGATCACCCACATCCGCCTGAACGTGTTCCCGGATGGTGGTGTCAGCCGTCTGCGGTTGTTTGGCAAAGTGGCGAAATAAAGAGCAACGCACGACCTGTGGGAGGGGCTTCAGCCGCGAGCTTTTCAAAATAAAAGCATCGCGGCTAAAGCCCCTCCCACAAAAAGCAAAAAACCAAAAGCAATCAAAGAACAGAAGACCAACATGCGCACACTGATCATCGAACCGCTGAGCAAAGAAGCCTTCGCCCCTTTCGGCGATGTGATTGAAACCGAAGGCAGCGAGTACTTCATGATCAACAACGGTTCCACCCGCCGCTATCACAAGCTGGCCACGGTGGAGACCGCGCAGCCGGATGACAAGGCGATCATCAGTATTTTCAGCGCTGAAAGCCTGGAAATGCCGCTGACCATCCGCATGTTGGAGCGCCATCCGCAGGGCAGCCAGGCGTTTATACCGCTGCTCGGCAACCCTTTTCTGATCGTGGTCGCGCCCGTTGGCGATGCACCTGTATCAGGTTTGGTCCGTGCCTTTGTCAGCAATGGCAGGCAGGGAATTAATTACCATCGCGGCGTCTGGCACCACCCGGTGCTGACGATCGAAAAGCGGGATGACTTCCTGGTGGTTGATCGCAGTGGTTCAGGCAACAACTGCGATGAGCATTTTTTTACCGAGGATGAACAGGTTCTCCTCAACCCCCACCAATAAGAGAAGCTCGGCAACCGGCCAGCCGGTTGCGGGAAAGAGGTAAAGACTGTGGAAGCACATTTGATTGAATGGGCGAACCTGGCGGTGCGCTGGGTTCATATGATCGTCGGCATCGCCTGGATTGGTGCCTCGTTCTACTTCGTCTGGTTGGAAAACAACCTCAACCGGGTCAACCCCAAAGAAGGCTTGGCCGGCGACCTCTGGGCCATCCACGGTGGCGGTATCTACCACCTGGAAAAATACAAACTGGCTCCGCCAAAAATGCCGGACAACCTGCACTGGTTCAAATGGGAAGCCTATTGGACCTGGATGTCGGGCGTCACCCTGCTGCTGATCGTCTACTACCTCAACCCTTCGCTGTACCTGATCATGCCCGGCAGTGACCTGAGCCCGGCAGCGGCCATCGCCATCGGCGTCGGCTCGCTGGTCAGCGGCTGGTTTATCTACAACTTCCTCTGCGACTCGGCCCTGGGCAAACAACCGGCCCTGCTCGGTCTGGTGCTGTTCGCCTTGCTGGTTGGCGCAGCGTTCGGCCTGAGCCAGGTGTTCAGCGGGCGCGGTGCGTATATCCATGTCGGTGCCATTATCGGCACCATCATGGTTGGTAACGTGTTCAACACCATCATGCCCGCCCAGCGCGCGCTGGTGAAAGCCATCGAAGAAAACCGCACGCCAGACCCGGCCCTGCCGGCCAAAGGCCTGCTGCGTTCGCGCCACAACAACTACTTCACCTTGCCGGTGCTGTTCATCATGATCAGCAACCACTTCCCGAGCACCTACGGCAGCCACTACAACTGGCTGATCCTCTCGGGTATCGCGGTGCTGGCGGTGATCGTGCGTCACTACTTCAACACCCGCCACCACAGCAACAGCTTTACCTGGGCGCTGCCGGCTGGCGCACTGGGCATGATCTGCCTGGCGTTTGTCACTGGGCCGAGCCTGTCCACCGTTACCGGCGGCAACGACGTGCAAGCGGCGAAAACCGTTGAGTACCAGCCGCTGCCAGCCACCGCCATTGGAGGCAAGACCGCCAAGGAAGCAGCTGAAGAAGCGGCCAGGCAGCCGGCACCGGCTGAGCAGCCAGTTGCCCAGGCCACTGCGCCGGCTGCGGGTGCTCCGGGGTTCGACAAGGTGCATGAAGTGATTCAAGTGCGTTGCGCGGTGTGCCATTCGGCCAAGCCCACCAACAGCATGTTCAGCGCCGCGCCGGCCGGGGTGATGTTTGATACCCCGGCACAGATCCAGCAAATGGCCCCACGCATTCAAGCGCAGGCGGTCGCCACCCAGGCCATGCCGCTGGGTAACCTGACCCAGATGACCCCGCAGGAGCGTGAGCTGATCGGTGCCTGGATTGCCAAGGGTGCGCAGGTGAATTAAGCGAGCCCATCCGCTTCTCGTAGGAGCGGCTTCAGCCGCGATGCTCTTGAAGGTAAAACGCATCGCGGCTAAAGCTGCTCCTACGGGGGACGAGTCAGCCCAACAAAAAACCGCGCCTCGGCGCGGTTTTTTGTTGGGCTCAACCAGGCGTTAAAGCACGTTCGGTTCAATCTCCAACTCGACCCCAAACCGCGCCAACACATCCGTTTGAATCCGCTTGGCCAACGCGAGCAGTTCGCTACCCGTGGCCCCGCCGTAATTCACCAACACCAACGCCTGCAGCTTATGCACGCCGGCGTCGCCAGCGCGAAAGCCCTTCCACCCTGCCCGTTCGATCAGCCAGCCAGCGGCCAATTTCACCTGGCCATCGGCCTGGGGATAGGCAACCAGATCCCCATGGCCCGCACGTACCTGGGCGGCCAATTCGGCACTCACCAGGGGGTTCTTGAAGAAGCTGCCGGCATTACCGAGCACCGCCGGGTCGGGCAGTTTCTCGGCGCGAATCGAGCAAATGGCGCGACTGACATCGCTGGCCGTCGGTGCCTCGATGCCCTGCTCGCTAAGGCGCTGACGTACCGGGCCATATTCCAGGTGCAAGGTCTGCTGGCGGCTCAATACAAAGCGTACGCGCAGGATCAACCAACGCCCGGCCTGCTGTTTGAACAGGCTGTCGCGGTAAGCGAAGTTGCAATCGGCCAGGCTGAAGTCGCGCAGCTCGCCGCTGTGGCGGTCCAGCGCGGTCAGGCTGTGGAACACATCTTTAATCTCGACGCCATAGGCACCGATATTCTGCATTGGCGCAGCGCCCACCGTGCCAGGAATCAGGCTGAGGTTTTCCAGGCCGGTAAGCCCCTGGGCCAAGGTCCATTGCACAAAGGGATGCCAGGGTTCGCCGGCCTCCGCTTCGATCAGCACCTGCTCGCCATCTTCCACAATACGAATGCCACGACTGGCCATACGCAGCACCAGCGCCTGAACATCACCGGTGAGCAGCAGGTTGCTGCCACCACCGATCACCAACAGCGGCAGTTGCCGTTCTTCGGCCAGTTGCAGGGCGGCGCGCACGTCGGCGTCGTTGTGGGCTTCGGCAAACAGCGCCGCATTCACATCAACGCCAAAGCTGTTGAAGGGCTTGAGCGAAACCTGTTCGGTCACGTTCATAGCCGGCCTCGCACTTCGTTGAGCAACTGCGCGCCGGCGTTTTCCAAGAGGTCGAGCACATGCTCGAAACCATCGGCACCGCCGTAGTACGGGTCGGGCACTTCGTCTTCATCCAGCTGATAGCGGCGCAGGTACAGGTCCAGCTCGGCGCGGCTGTTGGCCGGCTGCGAGGCCTTGAGGTCGGCGAAGTTGCTGTGGTCCATGGCCAGGATCAGATCGAAGCGCTCGAAGTCGGCCTTGCTGACCTGACGGCCACGCAGGGCCGAGAGGTCATAACCGCGTTGCAGCGCCGCAGCGCTGGCGCGGCTGTCTGCCGGTTTGCCCACATGCCAAGGACCGGTGCCGGCGGAATCGACCTCCACCAGGCCATCCAGCCCGGCGTGCAGCAATTGCTGACGGAACACGCCCTCGGCCGAGGGCGAGCGACAGATATTGCCCAGGCACACGAACAACACGCGCATCAGGCCCCCAGCAGGCGCCGAACGCGCTCCAGGTCTTCCTGGGTATCCACACCGGCTTGCGGCGCTTCCAGGGCGTCGGCGACATGAATGCGCTCACCGTGGAACAGCGCACGCAGCTGCTCCAGGCATTCGGTGTCTTCCAGCCAGCACGGGCCCCAGCTGACGAAGTTGTGCAGGAACGCCGCGCGGTAGGCGTAGATACCGATATGCCGGCGATACGGTACGCCGGCCGGCAGTTGCTCGCGGCTGGCGGCAAAGGCGTCGCGGGCCCAGGGCAGCGGCGCACGGCTGAAGGTCAGAGCCAGGCCGTTCTGGTCGGTAACCACCTTGACCACATTGGGGTTGAACAGCGCGGCAACCTCTTCGATCGGCTCGGCCAAGGTGGACATCGCCGCCTCGGGGTGCGCAGCCAGGTTGGCGGCCACTTGATCGATAACAGCCGGCGGAATCAGCGGTTCGTCGCCCTGCACGTTCACCACGATGGCATCGCCGGCCAGGCCCAATGCGGCGGCCACTTCGGCCAGGCGGTCGGTGCCGGAGTTGTGGTCCACGCGGGTCAGTACCACCTCGGCACCAAAGCCTTTGCAGGCCTCGACGATACGGGCGTCATCGGTCGCCACCACTACGCGCTGAGCGCTGCTTTTGCAGGCTTGTTCCCAGACGTGCTGGATCATCGGCTTGCCGCAGATATCTTGCAGCGGCTTGCCCGGCAGGCGAGTAGAGGCGTAGCGGGCGGGAATTACGACGGTAAAGGCTGTGCTCATTTACTTGTCCAGACGCTCATCGACATTCAGGCTGCGGGCTTCGGTTTCCAGCATCACCGGAATCCCTTCACGCACGGGAAAGGCCAGGGCATCGGCCTTGCACACCAGCTCGGACTTGTCGTCCGCCAGCTTCAACGGGCCTTTGCACAGGGGGCAGGCGAGGATATCGAGTAGTTTCGGGTCCATTTCATGTTCCTTGGAAAACGGTTGAATGGAGAGTGGTTCAGGCGGTGGCCAACAAGGCGGCCAAACGGGCGTCGAACCAGGTAAAAAATGCCGGTGAAGGTGCGGCATCAACGGCCAGGTACCACCAATCATCGGCGGCAAAGGCGCGGCACTTCACGGCGTCCTTCTCGGTCATCACCAGCGGTAATGCGGAGCTGAAGGTCAGCTGCGCGGCATCGAACTGGGCATGGTCGGCGAAGGCATGGGGAATCGGGCGCCAGTGTAGCGCCTCGAGGGTGTTGAAGAAACGCTGCGGGTTACCGATGCCGGCGACGGCGTGCAGGGCTTGCCCTGCGGGAAAATGGTCGAGCGCGACACGTTCACCGCTGCGCAGATTGACCAACGCCGAGGGCTGCAAGGTAAAGCCGAAACCTTCCGCGCTATCGCTGGCAGCGCCATTGAGCAGCACCGCATCGACGCTTTGCAGGCGCTCCACCGGCTCACGCAACGGCCCGGCCGGCAGGCAGCGGCGATTGCCCAGGCCACGGGCAGCGTCGATCAGCAGCAGCTCAAGATCCCGCGCCAGGCGGTAATGCTGCATGCCGTCGTCACAGAGGATCAGGTCCAGCGGCTCCTGCTCCAGCAAAGTGCGGACAGCGCGGGAGCGGTCGGGGTCGATCATCAGCGGCACGCCGCTGCGCTGCACGATAAGTAGAGGCTCATCACCGGCTTCACTGGCCGACTGCTCGGGCCGCACGCGCCATGGCAGTTGCGGCGGCGTGGCGCCATAACCACGGCTGACCACCCCGACCTTCAGGCCACGAGCCTGGCAGTGGGCGATCAGGCTGAGGATTATCGGCGTTTTGCCGGTGCCACCCACGGTGATATTGCCCACCACCACGACCGGTACGGGCGCGCGGTAGATCTCGCCACGGCCGGCCAGAAAGCGCTGGCGTTTGCCTTGCACCACGGCGCGATACAGGCACTCCAGCGGCCAGAGCAGGCGCAGGGCCGGATGGCCCTGGTACCAGGCGTTAAGGAGTTTTTCCGAAGCAGCCATCAGCGGCAGGCTATCAAGGCGCCGACGGCGCCTCGATGGTGGTGATGCGCAGGTGGCTGAAACCCAGCTTGCCGGCGGCATCCATGGCGGTAACCACCGCCTGGTGGGTGGCTTTGCCATCGGCGTTGATGGTCAGCGGCAAGCTGTTATCACCCTCCGATTCACGCTGCAAGGCGGCCATCAAGGTGGCCAGATCACTCTTGGCCAACACCTGATCGTTCAGCGAGTAGGTGCCGTCAGCGGCAATCGACACTTCCATCTGCTTCAGCTGGCTGGCCTCCGGCGGCGTACCGCTGGCGGCTTCCGGCAGGTCGATTTTCAGCTGGGTCGGGCGACTGAAGGTGGTGGTGACGACAAAGAACAGCAGCAGCACGAAAATCACGTCGATCAGCGACGTCAGATTGAGGAACACCTCTTCACGGGCAACGCTGTTGGCTCTGCGGCGGAATTTCACGGCTTGCTGTCCTCGACGAAATCGACTTCGCGATCACCCTGTACCACTTCCACCAGCTTGATGGCTTCCTGCTCCATGGTGACGACGATTTCATCGACCCGGCGCAGCAGATAACGGTGGAAGAACACCGCCGGAATGGCGACGATCAGACCGGCTGCGGTGGTCACCAGCGCCTTGCCGATACCACCGGCCAACTGCCCGGCATTGGCCTGACCGTTGTCCATAAAGCCGCTGAAGATTTCGATCATGCCGAACACGGTGCCGAGCAGACCCAGCAGCGGCGCCATGGCCGCGATGGTGCCGAGGGCATTGAGGTAGCGTTCGAGTTCATGGATAACGCGGCTGGCCGACTCTTCGATGCACTCTTTCATGATCTCGCGACCATGCTTGGAGTTGGTCAGGCCGGCGGCGAGGATCTGCCCCAACGGCGAGCTGTTGCGCAGGTCCTTGAGTTTGTCCTTGTTCAGCTGTTTGTCTTTGATCATGCGCCACACCTGCCCGAGCAGATGGGGTGGTGCAACACGGGTGACCCGCAGAGTCCACAGGCGTTCGGCAACGATGGCCACGGTGGCGATGGAACAGAGGATGATCGGTAGCATCATCCAGCCACCTGCTTTGACTAGTTCCCACACAGCGTCATCTCTCCCAATTAAAGCGGCCCGGTACGGTGGCCCTGACAAAAGTGGCGCCACTCTAGCATAGGGCCGACGGTGCGCCGACCGTCGCGGTTCTCATTTTTCCCGCCAGAATCGAGGTTCTTTGCGCAGGCCATCGGCGGTTGTCCGCGCGCCCAGGCGAATCCGCACCGCGCCCTGCTCGACACTGTCGTACACCTTGAGCCCCAGCGCCCGGTAGCGGGCCATGACCTGTGGATGGGGATGGCCGAAAGCGTTGTGTGCGCCACGGGAAACCAGCACGGCCTGCGGTGCCAGCGCCTGCAGCAAGGTCATCGACGACGCGCTGCGGCTGCCATGGTGTGGTGCCTGCAACCATTCGGCCTGACGCGTCGGATTGGCTTTCACCCAGGCGGCTTCGGCGGCGGCGTCGATATCGCCGGTCAGCAGCAGGCGTTCACCGCCGGCCTCAACCCAGAGTACGCACGAGGCCTGGTTACCATCGGCGGCCTTGGCCCAGCGCCAGGTTTCGAACCGCACCCCGTCCCATTGCCACTGCGCGCCATTGCGACAAGGCTGGGCAGCCAGCGCCGCCGGCAACTCGCCCGGCTCACCGCTAAGCACCTGCGCCACTGCCAGGCCACGTTGAACCGCCAGGGCACCACCAGCATGGTCATTGTCGGCGTGGCTGATCAGCAGCAGATCCAACTGGCGCAAGCCGAGGCCGCGCAGGGACGGCACCACCACCCGCTCGCCACTATCGAAATCGGCAGAGCGCGGCCCGGTGTCGTAGAGCATGGCGTGATGCCGGGTGCGCACCAGTACGGACAGCCCCTGGCCGATATCCAGTTGCCAGACTTGCGCCTGCCCGTCAGGCACCTCGGCCAGGGGCGGAAACAACAACGGCAGCAGCATCGCCAGGCCCAGCATCCGCCCCGGCACACCCGCCGGGGCCAATAACAGAGCGGCACCCAAGGCACCCAGCAGCCAGGCCCAGACCGGTACCTGACTGGCCAGCCAGGCCGGTTGCCAGGCCGCCAGCATACTGAGCAGACGAAACAGCAGCTCCAGCGAGCCGCCGGCCAGCTGCAACAGGCCCGCCCCCAGCCAGGGAACGGCTATGGTCAGGGTTCCCAGCAAGGCCGGCGGCACCACCGCCAGACTGACCCAGGGCTCGGCCAGCAGATTGGCCAAGGGCCCGCTGAGGCTAAGGGGCAAGCCCAGGCCGAGCATCAATGGCAGCAGGCCGATGGTCATCAGCCATTGCATCCGCCCCAGGGTGTGCCACCAGGGCCAGGCACCGAGGCGGCCGGCAAAGCCCCAGATCAGCACCAGCACGGCACCAAACGACAGCCAGAAACCGGCCTGCAAACTGGCCAGCGGCTCGGCCAGCAGCACCAGATCCAGCGCTACAAGCAGCGGCAGCCACACCCCCAGGTGGCGAAAGCGCAGGCGCCAGATCAGCACCAGCGCCACCATCAGACAGGCGCGCTGCACTGGCACCTGAAAGCCCGCCAACAGGCCATAACCGAGGGCACCGACTGCCGCCAGCGCGCAGGCCGACGGCAGCCAGGGCAGGCGCTGCGGCCATAGCCCCAAGCGCGCCAGGCCGGCCACCAGGCCATAGAGCAAGCCGGCGAGCAGGCCGATATGCTGCCCGGAGATCACCATCAGGTGCACCGTGCCGGTGTCCTGCAACACGCGCCAATCGGCGCTCGACAGCCCGGAGTCATCCCCCAGCACCAAGGCCGCCAGCCCGCCCTGGCGACCGAAGGCGTCCACCGCCAGCAGACGCTGGCGCAGTTGGTCACGCCAGGCCACCAGGCCGCTGCTAGCCTGCAACCGAGTGCCCTGTTTGACCGAGCCCTGGGCGCCGATCCGTTGCGCCAGCAGCCAGGCCTCATAGTCGAAGCCCTGAGGGTTGACCAAGCCCCGCGGACGCTTCAGCTTCACTGCCAGGCGCCAGGTTTCCCCGGCCTGCAGCGCCGGCCCCTGGCGCCAGCTCAAGCGCAGCAGCGTGGGCAGTTGGCCGCGCCGGGAGGTAGCGTCCTGCAGTTGAAAGCGCACGCCTTCCCGGCCCTGGGCCGGCAAGCCGACCACCCTGCCCTGCAGCCATACGATCTGGCCATCCAGCGCAGGTGCCAGGCGATCCTCCAGAGCCGCGCCGGCCGATACGCACGCCCAGGTAAACCCGAGCAACGCTACACCCAATGCGCGCCCCGGCCTGCTATACCGATAGGGTGCTGGCCAGAACAGCAACAGCCCGCCCAGCAGCGCTATCGCCAGCAACTCTCGGCCCGCCGGCAAGGCCGGGATAAAGCGTAACGCCAACAATCCAAGGGCCAGCGCCAACATCCTTGTGCGCATTGCAGGTGCTCCTGCCGGTGCAATTCAAAGCAAACCGACCACGCTTATTTGTTGTCACAAAGTCAACGCATAACGCCCGCACAATCTGGGCATAATCCGCCGTTTTCCGCCTGCCAGAGATGCCTTATGCCGCGCCGCCTGTTCAAGCGCTACATGCCCAATCCCGACCTGATCCGGGAGCACAAGTCGCTGCGCTTTTTCGGCACGCTGATGCATGACCCCAACCTCTGGCACCTCAATCGTCACTCAGTTGCGCGCGCCATGGCCGTCGGCTTGTTCGCTGCCTTTATCCCCCTGCCTCTGCAAATGCTGATCGCCGCTTCCCTGGCCATTCCCCTGCGCGGCAACCTGCCGATCTCGGTGGGCCTGGTCTGGCTGACCAATCCCATCACCATGCCGCCGGTGTTTTATTGCACTTACCAGCTCGGTTCCTGGGTCATGCAGATTCCGCCCGGGGAGATCACCACGGTGGTGTGGCCACGCATCAGCCACTTCTTCGAAGAGCCGTCGTGGGAGCTGATTCAGCTGCTATGGAAACCGATCCTCGCCCCGTTCCTGCTCGGCTCGCTACTGGCCGGGCTGATTGCCGGCGTGCTCGGCTATGGACTGACCATGCTGTATTGGCGCTGGTGGGTGCGCAGCAGTTGGCGCAAACGCCAGGCGAAGAGACGGGAAAAGCTCGCGGGTTAAAGCGCGCCTTGCGGGGCCACCCAAGTCCCGTAGGAGCGGCTTCGGCCGCGATGCTTTTAAGGTCGAGCATCGCGGCTGAAGCCACTCCTACGAATGGTGTGACAGCGCATAAAAAACGCCGCATTTAGCGGCGTTTTTTATTACTCGTAGCGCAGCGCTTCGGCTGGCTGTATCTGCGCCGCTCGCCAGGAGGGATAGAGCGTGGCCAGGAAGCTGAGGATAAACGCCGCGCTGCAGATCAGCACCACGTCGAACGCCTGCAGTTCAGAGGGCAGATTGCTGACGAAGTAAACGTCGGAACTGAAGATCTGCTGGCCACTGATGCGCTCGAGCCAGCCCACCAACGCGCTGACGTTCAACGCCGCCAACACCCCGAGCACGCCGCCAACCACGGTACCGATCAGGCCGATCACGGTGCCCTGCACCATAAACACCGCCATGATCTGCCCGGGCGTGGCACCCAGGGTACGCAGAATAGCGATGTCGCCGCCCTTGTCGGCGACCACCATGATCAGCGTGGCGATGATATTGAACGCGGCCACGGCGACGATCAGTAACAGCAGCAGACCGATCATGGTCTTTTCCATTTTCATCGCACTGAACAGGCTGCCCTGGGTGAGGGTCCAGTCGCTGGGGCGATAGCCGTCACCCAGTTGCTTGGCCACAGCCGCCGACACTTGCGGTGCCTGGTACAGGTCCTTCAGCGCCAGGCGCACGCTTTGCACCTGGCCGGGTTGCAGGCGTTGCAACTGGCCGGCGTCGGCAATGCTGATCAGGGCCAGGGAGCCATCCAGCTCGGCACCCACCTTGAACACGCCGACCACATTCAGGCGCTGCATCCGCGGGGTGATGCCGCCGGGGGCATTGCTCAGTTCGGGAATGATCAGGGTCAGCTTGTCACCGACATTCAGACGGAAACGGCGCGCAGTGATTTCGCCGATGACCACGCCGAACTCGCCAGGCTGCAAGGCATCCAGGCTGCCCTGGACAATATGCTGGCCAATGATCGAGACCTTGGTTTCTTCCTTGGGATCGACACCGTTGATCTGTACCGGCTGCATCAGGCCCTTGTAGGAGAGCATGCCCTCCAGCTCGGCAAACGGCACCGCAGCGGTCACCTCAGGGTTTTTCCGCGCTGCGCTGGCGACTTCCTGCCAGTTGTCGATCGGTTGCACCCCGGCAATGGTGGCGTGGGGCACCATCCCGAGAATCCGTGAGCTCATTTCCCGCTGGAAACCGTTCATCACCGACAGCACCACGATCATGGCCAGCACACCCAGGGCCAGGCCGATCATGGAGGTCAGGGAAATAAACGAGATGAACTGGTTACGGCGCTTGGCACCGGTGTAACGCAAGCCGATAAAGACGCTGAGCGGGCGGAACATCAGGCAGCCACCAGCTTGCCGTCTTCCAGACGCCAGATCCGATCCATTTGTTGGGCCAGCTCCTGGGAGTGGGTCACCACCAGAAAGGCGGTTTTCGAGTCGCGGCTCAGCTCCAGCATCAGGTCTTGAATGCCCTGGGCGGTGTGGTGATCGAGGTTGCCGGTGGGCTCATCGAGCAGTACCAGGCCTGGGTTGTTGATCAGCGCCCGGGCAATCGCCACACGCTGGCGCTCGCCGCCGGACAGCTCGGCCGGCTTGTGCGTCAGGCGATGGCCAAGACCGACGCGCTCCAGCAGCTTGGTGGCGCGCTGACGCGCTTCGGGAATCGCCACCTTGCCGATCAACAGCGGCATGCAGACGTTTTCCAGGGCGGTGAATTCCGGCAACAGATGGTGGAACTGGTAGACGAAGCCCAGGGCGCGGTTACGCAGCAGGCCGCGTTTCTTTTCGCTCAAGGCCGACAGCTCCTCGCCGGCCAGCCAGACACTGCCGGTGCTCGGCGTATCCAGGCCGCCGAGCATATTGAGCAAGGTGCTCTTGCCCGAACCGGAGCTGCCGACAATGGCTACACGCTCACCGGGGTGCAGTTCCAACTCCAGGCCGGACAGTACCACCACCGATTGCGGGCCCTCGTCGTAGCTTTTGCCGAGGTTGCGGCAGCTCAGAACGGCTTTGTCTTGATTAGCTTGCATAGCGACATTACTCATAACGAAGCGCCTCCGCGGGCTGGGTGCGCGCCGCGCGCCAGGCTGGGTAAAGAGTGGCGAGGAAACTCAACAGCAGCGCCGCGCCGCATACCTGCAGCACGTCCTGGGTCATCAATTGCGACGGCAGGTAGTCGATGAAGTACACATCGGCATTGAGGAACTTGATCCCCAGCAGCGACTCGAGGCTGGCAATCCAGCTACTGACGTTGAGCGCGGCAATGATGCCCAGCACCGCGCCGATCAAGGTACCGAACACGCCGATCACGGTGCCCTGCACCATAAATATGCGCATGACCTGCCCGGGCGTGGCCCCGAGAGTGCGCAGAATGGCGATATCGCCCTTCTTGTCGTTCACCACCATTACCAGGGTGGAAATGATGTTGAACGCCGCCACGGCCACAATCAGCAGCAGCAACAGACCGATCATGGCTTTTTCCATGCGGATGGCCTGGTACAGGTTGCCGTGGGTGCGGGTCCAGTCGCGGGCGTAGTAATCGCGGTCACCCAACTGCCCGGCAATTTCCCAGGAGATGCGTGGGGCCTGGAACAGGTCGGCAAACTTAAGGCGCAGGCCTTGCACCTGGTCGGGCTTCCAGCGGTGCAGACGGGCGATATCGTGGATATTGGCCAGGGCCAGAAAGCCGTCGATTTCGCCGGCGCCGACATGGAAGATGCCGGCTACGGTGAAGCGCTTCAGGCGCGGGAACATCCCGGCTGGGGTCACCGTTACTTCCGGGGCGACGAAGGTCAGTTTGTCGCCGATCTTTACGCCCAGCTTGGCGGCCGCCTTGTCGCCGATGATCAGGGCAAACTCGCCGGTCTTCAGCGCGTCGAGACTGCCTTCTTTGAAGAATTTGTTGATGATCGAGACTTTCGCTTCTTCAGCCGGGTCGATGGCATTGATCAACACCTTCTGCGATTTGCCGTTATGGGTCAGCAGGCCCTGCATCTGGGTGAAGGGTGCCACGGCCACCACCTGGCGATGCTGCAGCACCTTGTCGGCCATGGCGTGCCAGTCGCTGATCGGCTCGGCCGACTCCACCGTGGCGTGGGGCACCATACCCAGCACCCGGGTGCGCATTTCATAATCGAAGCCATTCATCACCGAGAGCACTACGATCATTACCACCACGCCCAGGGCGAGGCCGATCATCGAGGTCAGCGAGATGAACGAAACAAAATGATTTCGGCGTTTGGCACGGGTGTAGCGTGCGCCGATAAAAATGGACAGCGGTCTGAACATAGAAGGAGAGTATTCGCTGCGAAGGAAGGGGCATCCTGCTGTACAAAATCCAACAGTGGCGAGGCTCGGCCTGCGGCCTTACACTTTGGGCACACTGCTTAGAGCTAAGGCTCTGACCACCACCGCTGCCATGGGTTCGCCATGACGTCAAACGATGCAAGTGATCGCCGCGAATACTATCGCATCAACGATACGATCGCACTGGAATTCAGCCTGCTGTCCGGCGCCGAAGCGGTGGCCAGCGAAGCCCTGCATGACCATTCGCCACTGTTCAATCTGCTCAGCGACCTGCACCTCTCCGACTTCGAATCACAACACCTGTTGCGCCATATCGGCGAACGCGACCGCACCCTGGCCAGCTACCTGAAGGTGGTCAACAAACGCATCGACCTGCTCGGCCAGGTCCTGGCGCAGAACCTGGTGCGCGAAATCGGCGCGCCAAAACGGGTAAGCCTGTCCGAGGGCGGCGTGAGCTTTGAGCACCCGCAACCCGTGCCCACCGGCAGCCACCTGGCGGTGAAAATGGTGCTGATGCCTCAGGCCCTGGGCCTGTTATTGCGCGCCGAGGTGATCCACTGTCGCCAGCAGCAAAATGGCCAATACGAGATCGGCACCGAGTTCGAAGCGTTGACCGACGCACAGCGGCAATTGCTCGCTCGGCATATTCTGCAAAAGCAGGCGATGGAACGTCGCCAGGCCCGCGAAACGCCCAGCGACTAATCTAGTGAAACGGTTGCTGCTGACAGACTTGCAGAAAGAGAAACCCATGTCCCGCCCGACTTTGCTTTTGAGCCTGCTCCTCAGCCTGCTGCCCTTGGCGGCACAAGCCGACACCCTGGAAATACCCCTCGGTGAGCAAGGTGCCAGTGCCATTCCCCTGCCCGTGCGCGGCCAGTTACAGCGCAGCGTGCTCGACCAGTTCGGCCTGCCGGACGAAGAACACAAGCCGGTCGGCAACCCACCGATCACGCGCTGGGACTACCGCGATTTCAGCGTGTACTTCGAAAATACCCATGTGGTCGACGCCGTTCGCCACTTCCAGCCGCGTGCCGCTCAGCCGGCTGCGCCCGCCCCGTCCAACTGATTACCACCCCAGCAAGGAGCAACCGTGACCCTGATCTACGGCCACCGCGGCGCCAAGGGCGAAGCACCGGAAAACACCCTGGCCAGCTTCCAGCAATGCCTCAAGCATGGCGTGCGGCGCTGCGAGCTGGATCTGCATCTGTCTCGCGATGGCGAGCTGATGGTGATCCACGACCCAACCCTGAAACGCACCACCGGCCATCGCGGCAAAGTAGTCGAACACGATGCCGCCGAGTTGGTGACCTACGACGCCCGCAAAGGTGGACCCGGTGCCGTGCAGCCGACGCCGATTCCGCGCTTGGCGGAGCTGTTCGAGAAATGCGATTTCGAGCACTGGCAGCTTGAAGTGAAAAGCGCCTCACGGGTGCGTGCGGCGAGCACGGTGCTGGCCATTCGTGAACTGGCGCAGGAATTCAACCTGCTGGACAAGGTGACGATCACCTCAAGTTCGCGGGAAGTGTTGCGCGCAGCGGCCAACCTGACCCCGGACCTGGCCCGCGGCCTGGTGGCCGAATACGCCTGGCTCGACCCATTGAAGGTGGCGCAGAACTACGGCTGTACGCTGTTGGCGCTGAACTGGACGCTGTGCACCCCCGAGCGGCTGCTGAAAGCGCAGAAACAGGGGCTGCATGTGTCGGTATGGACGGTCAACGAGCCGGCACTGATGCGCCGACTCGCTGACTTCGGTGTGGACAGCCTGATTACAGACTTTCCCGGTTTGGCCAGCGCCACTCTCGCGAATCGCTGAACCCGAAACAGTCCGCCTCCCCGACCGGCTCAGGCAGCCGGTCGGTGCCGCTCAAAAAAGCCGGTTGAGACCGTCGAACGCCGCCACCCGATAGGCCTCGGCCATGGTTGGGTAGTTGAAGGTGGTATTGACGAAATACTTGATGGTATTGGCTTCACCCGGCTGGTTCATGATCGCCTGGCCGATATGGACGATCTCCGAGGCCTGATAGCCGAAGCAGTGCACGCCGAGAATCTCCAGGGTTTCGCGGTGGAACAAGAGCTTGAGCATGCCCACCGGTTCGATGGCGATCTGCGCCCGCGCCATGCCCTTGAAGAAGGCCTTGCCCACTTCGTAAGGGATTTTCGCCGCGGTCAGCTCCTGCTCGGTTTTACCGATGGAGCTGATTTCCGGAATCGTATAAATGCCGGTCGGCACATCGTTTACAAAACGCCAGCTACCGTTCTCGATAATGCTGCCAGCGGCCGAACGACCCTGGTCGAATGCCGCGCTGGCCAGGCTTGGCCAGCCGATCACATCGCCGGCGGCGAAGATATTCGACACGCTGGTGCGGTAATGCTCATTGACCTCGACCTGGCCACGGCTGTTGACCTTGATGCCGATGTTTTCCAGGCCCAGCTTGTCGGTGTTGCCGGTGCGGCCGTTACACCAGAGCAAGGCGTCGGCCTTGATCTTCTTGCCGGACTTGAGGTGCAGCACCACGCCGTTGTCCATGCCTTCGATGCGCTCGTATTCCTCGTTGTGACGCACCAGCACATTGTTATTGCGCAGGTGATAGCTCAAGGCATCGGAGATTTCGCCGTCGAGGAAACTCAGCAGTTGGTCGCGGTTGTCGATCAGATCGACCAGCACACCCAGGCCGCTGAAGATCGAGGCGTACTCGCAACCGATCACGCCGGCACCGTAGATGATCAGGCGACGCGGGGTGTGGCTGAGGGTAAGGATAGTGTCGCTGTCGTAGACGCGCTCGTGGTGGAAGTCGATATCCGCCGGACGATAGGGGCGCGAGCCGGTGGCGATGATGATCTGCGCAGCCACCAGCTTTTCCACCACACCATTGGGGCAGACCACTTCGATGGTTTGCTCATCGGCGAAACTGCCGGTGCCGTAGAACAGGTCGACACGGTTGCGGGCGTAATAGCTGGTGCGCGAGGTGACTTGCTTGGAGATCACCCGCTCGGCGCTTTTCAGCACATCGGGGAAAGAGAACCAACGCGGCTCGCCAATCTGGCGAAACATCGGGTTGGTGTTGAATTGCATGATCTGCCGAACCGAGTGACGCAGGGCCTTGGACGGGATGGTACCCAGGTGCAGGCAGTTGCCGCCTACCTCGCGACGGTTGTCGACCACCGCCACTTTCTTCCCGGCCTTGGCAGCGTTCATTGCCGCCCCCTCGCCCGCCGGACCCGAACCCAATACCACCACGTCGTAGTTGTAGACCGCCATGTTCACTCCTCTGAAACAGCTCAAAACTGCTGCGCAGCTTAGCTGCGGCTTTGTGTTGCGCACATTAGCGATTGGTAGCCAGGTAGGCGAGTGTTGTCTGCACTACATCGCGAGTTCCTGCTAACGGCGTGTGCGTCTTGGCAACCTGCCGGGTAAAGGCGGCGGTGGCCTGACTGCTGAAGCCGGTTGCCGTGCGACTGACAAACAGCGCGGCAATGCCCTGCTGCTCGGCAAAGGCAAAACCGCGCTGCGGGCCCAGCACCATCAGTAAAGTCGATAGTCCGTCGGCGCGCAGGGTCGAGGGATCGAGCACCGTCACTTGCGCCAGGCTGTGGGTGATGGGCGCGCCGCTGCGCGGGTCCAGGGTGTGGGAATATCGCTGGCCGTTGCGCTCGAAATAGTTGTGGTAATCGCCGGAGGTCGACACGCCCCAGCCATCCAGCGTCAGCACCTGCTGCGCCATTTGCACATCCTCGCGCGGTGCCTCGATGGCGACTTTCCACGGCCTACCATCGGGCTTGAGACCCGCGGCCTTGAGCTCGCCGGTCACATTCAGCAGATAGCTATCGATGCCCAGGGTGCCGAGCAGCCTGGCAATACGGTCGACGGTATAGCCGGCGGCGATGCTGTTAAGGTCCAGCTGCAGGGCGATGTCCTTGCACAGCTGCTGGCCGTCGATGCGCAGATGGGCCTGGCCGACCAATGCCTTGGCAGCGGCAATCTGCTCGGCCGTGGGCACCTGTTGGCCACGGGATTGCGGGCCGAAGCCCCAGAGGTTCATCAACGGTTCGACGGTGATATCGAAGGCACCCTCGCTGTCCCGCCACAGGCTGTTGGCGAACACCACCAGCTCGCGCAGTGGTTCGGGGACCTGGGCGCAACTGCTGGCAGGCAAGGCATTGAAGCGGGAAATATCAGAATCGGCACGCCAGGTGGACAGCTGTTTATCCACCTCGCCCAGCAGGCTTTCAACCTCGGCTTGCACCTTGTCTGGAGCGGGGGTGTGGTTGCCGGCCACATACTTGAGCGAGTAATGGCTACCCATGGTCGGGCCGCCGAATTCCTCGACCTGCGGGCCGCAACCGACCAGTAACAGACAAACAAGCAAGCAAAGATAACGGCGAGGCAAGGCAGCGCTCTCAGGGGGAAAGCCGGGGAGCGCAAGGATAGCGCCCCAGCGCAGCGCCCGACAGCCGCGAATGCGACCAACACTAGGTCGCACCTGGCAACAGTCGCTAGTAAACAACTGTCATCAGCAAAGCCGTATGCTGGCAATGCCCTCGTCGCCAAGAGCACCGCCATGCGTCTGACCTTTACCCTGCTGTTACTGCTATTTAGCAATGCCCTGTGGGCCAGCGACCCGTTGCAACAAGCGGCCTTCCCCGCCGAGCGCGACCAATTGCAACGCAAAACCCAGACAGTGCTCACCTACCTGTGGGTGGACCTGTATGCCGTGGCGTTCTACAGCGATGCCGGCGTCAGCCCGCGCGATGCCGTGAGCCAGATGCGCGACCAACGCCTGGAGCTCTACTACCTGCGCGCCATCGACCGCAATGACGTGATCAAGGCCGCCTGGACCACCCTCGAACGGCAACAACCGGCGGAAAAGCTGCAAGCGTTGCGCGCCGAGATCGAACCGATGCAAGCCAACTTCAAGGATATCCAGCCGGGCGACCGCTATGCCCTCACCTACAGTGCCGCGGGCGGCCTGGTACTGGAGCTCAACGGCAAGCAGGTGTACCGCAACCACAATGCCGAGTTTGCCCGGGCGTATCTGGGGCTGTGGTTGGCGCACGATGGTCTCTCAGAAGAACTGCGCGAGCGCTTGCTCACCACCCCGTAGGAGCGGCTTTAGCCGCGATGAACCGGACCTGCAAAGCGTAATCCCAGATCAAACGCATCGCGGCTGAAGCCGCTCCCGCAGGGTTGGCGACTCACCCAGAAAATCGAGATAAAAAAACGGGAGCCGAAGCTCCCGTTTTTTATGCCTGAACCGCGGTTACTGAGGGAAAGCCGGTGGATTCACATCCGCCATATCTTCCATCACACGCACTACCTGGCAGCTGTAACCGAATTCGTTGTCGTACCAAACGTACAGCACAACGCGGTTGTCGTTGCAGATGGTGGCTTCAGCGTCAACCACACCGGCAAAACGCGAACCGACGAAGTCGGTGGAAACCACTTCCAGCGAGTTGACGAAGTCGATCTGGCGATGCAGATCCGAGTGCAGCGCGACGTAGCGCAGGTACTCGTTCATTTCTTCGCGGGTGGAAGCTTTTTCCAGGTTCAGGTTGAGGATGGCCATCGACACGTTTGGTGTCGGTACGCGAATGGCGTTGCCAGTCAACTTGCCAGCCAGTTCCGGCAGGGCTTTGGCCGCGGCAGTGGCAGCACCGGTTTCGGTGATTACCATGTTCAGCGGCGCGCTGCGACCACGACGGTCGCCCTTGTGGAAGTTGTCGATCAGGTTCTGGTCGTTGGTGTACGAGTGAACGGTTTCGACGTGGCCGTTAACGATGCCGAACTTGTCATTCACAGCCTTGAGCACCGGCACGATGGCGTTGGTGGTGCAGGAAGCGGCGGAGATGATCTTGTCGTCCGGGGTGATTTCACCGTGGTTGATGCCGTGCACGATGTTCTTCAGCTTGCCTTTGCCCGGTGCGGTCAGCACCACGCGGTCAACGCCTGGGCAGGCCAGGTGCTGGCCGAGGCCCTCGGCGTCACGCCATACACCAGTGTTGTCGACCAGCAGCGCGTTGCTGATGCCGTACTGGGTGTAATCGACTTCTTTCGGGTCTTTGGCGTAGATGATCTGGATCAGGTTGCCGTTGGCGGTGAGGGTGTTGTTCTCTTCGTCAACGGTGATGGTGCCGTTGAACGGACCGTGGACCGAGTCGCGACGCAGCAGGCTGGCGCGTTTCACCAGGTCGTTGCTGGCACCTTTACGGACCACGATAGCGCGCAGACGCAGGCCGTCGCCGCCACCGGTTTTTTCGATCAGGATGCGCGCCAGCAGACGGCCGATACGACCGAAGCCGTACAGCACAACATCGGTGCCTTTACGCGGAGTGCCGTTCTGCTTGCCAACGACGGCAGCCAGTTCGTCACGCACGAACTGCTCAATGGCGCGGCCATTGCCTTCGGCTTTGAATTTGACTACGAGCTTGCCCAGGTCGACCGAGGCGGCGCCCAGTTTCAGGCCGCTCATTTCTTTCAGAACGGCGAAGGTCTCGTGAACCGAGAGTTCGCTTTCGTCGGACTGGCGGTGACGGGCAAAACGGTGGGCTTTGAGAATCTGGATAACCGAGCGATTGATCATGCTGCGGCCGTAAATCGAGGTCACCACGTTGTTATTGCGGTAGAGCTGACCAATCAGCGGAATCATCGCCTCCGCGAGTGCTTCACGATCAATCCATTCACCAAGACACTGATCAGGCTTCTGAGTCACGGGCAATACCTTCAACAATATGTAGGGGCTGAAAAAACGGGCTACATTATGACGGCCTGTGCAACCGGCGGCAATCTGCAGCGGACGAAACACTGACAGCTTATCCCTGGGATAGTTACAATCGCCC
Organism: Pseudomonas sp. TE3786; assembly: GCF_054057335.1. Taxonomy (NCBI): domain Bacteria; kingdom Pseudomonadati; phylum Pseudomonadota; class Gammaproteobacteria; order Pseudomonadales; family Pseudomonadaceae; genus Pseudomonas; species Pseudomonas sp. TE3786. Next base: position 78,703 of record NZ_JBSRZF010000005.1, on the reverse strand, counting down.
GGGTTAATCCTCAGCCGGAGCCACGACCTCTCGTGTCCGTATTGCGCTTACCCAGCCTTCCCGCCGCCTCCGGCAAACAAACGTGGGGCAACCTTCCTGGCGCAGCACTAAGCCTGGCGATTGCCGAAGCGGCCAATGCTGCCAAACGTTTCACCCTGTTGCTGACCGCCGACAGCCAGAGCGCCGAGCGCCTGGAGCAGGAGTTGCGTTTTTTCGCCCCGGAGTTGCCGGTGCTGCATTTTCCCGACTGGGAAACCCTGCCGTACGACCTGTTCTCGCCCCATCAGGACATCATTTCCCAGCGCATCGCCAGCCTCTACCGGCTGCCGGAGCTGAGCCACGGCATTCTTGTAGTGCCGATCACTACCGCCCTGCACCGCCTGGCACCCAAGCGTTTTCTGCTGGGCAGCAGCCTGGTGCTGGATGTGGGCCAGAAGCTGGATGTCGAGCAGATGCGCACGCGTCTGGAGGCCACCGGTTACCGCTACGTGGAAACCGTATACGAGCACGGCGAGTTCACCGTGCGCGGCGCGATCATCGACCTGTTTCCCATGGGTACGCCGCAGCCCTACCGCATCGACCTGTTCGATGACGAAATCGAAACCCTGCGCACCTTCGATCCGGAAACCCAGCGCTCCATCGACAAGGTCGAGTCGATCCGCTTGTTGCCGGCGCGTGAATTTCCGCTGAATAAAGAAGCCGTCACCGGTTTCCGCGCGCGCTTTCGCGAGCGCTTTGACGTGGACTTCCGCCGCTGCACCATCTATCAAGACCTGAGCAGCGGTATTACCCCGGCCGGTATCGAGTACTACCTGCCGCTGTTTTTCGATGAAACCGACACCCTGTTTGACTACCTGCCCAGCGACACCCAGGTGTTCTCCCTGCCGGGCATCGAGCAGGCCAGCGAGAACTTCTGGAACGACGTGCGCAACCGCTACGAAGAGCGCCGCGTCGATCCCGAGCGCCCACTGGTGCCACCAGCGGAACTGTTTCTACCTGTGGAAGACTGCTTCGCCCGCCTGAAAAACTGGCCACGGGTGGTGGTCAGTCAGCAGGACGTGGACGTTGGCGTCGGCCGCGAACGCTTCCCGGCCCAAGCGCTGCCCGACCTGGCGATTCAGGCCAAGGCCCAGCAGCCGATGGCAGCGCTGGAAAACTTCCTCAACGACTTCCCTGGCCGCGTGCTGTTTACCGCCGAGTCGGCTGGGCGCCGCGAGGTGCTGCTGGAGTTACTGGCGCGCCTGCGCCTGAAACCGGTCGAGGTCGAAGGCTGGAACGACTTCACCACCGGCAAAGAGCGCCTGGCGATCACCATCGCGCCGCTGGACGACGGCTTGCAGCTGGACGACCCGGCCCTGGCGCTGATCGCCGAAAGCCCGTTGTTCGGCCAACGTGTCATGCAGCGCCGCCGCCGGGAAAAGAACCGCGGCGATCACGGCGACGCGGTGATCAAAAACCTCACCGAGCTGCGCGAAGGCGCGCCGGTGGTGCATATCGACCATGGCGTGGGGCGCTACCTGGGCCTGGCGACGCTGGAAGTGGATAACCAGACCGCCGAATTCCTCATGCTGGCCTATGCCGACGAGGCCAAGCTGTATGTGCCGGTGGCCAACCTGCACCTGATCGCCCGTTACACCGGCAGCGACGATGCCCTGGCACCGTTGCACCGCCTGGGTTCGGAAACCTGGCAGAAAGCCAAGCGCAAGGCCGCCGAGCAGGTGCGCGATGTGGCGGCCGAGCTGCTGGATATTTACGCCCGGCGCGCCGCGCGCGAAGGCTATGCGTTTGCCGATCCGAAACTGGACTACGAGACCTTCAGCGCCGGCTTCCCGTTTGAGGAAACCCCGGACCAGCAGACCACCATCGAAGCGGTGATGGCCGATATGCTTGCGCCGAAACCGATGGACCGCCTGGTGTGCGGCGACGTGGGCTTCGGCAAAACCGAAGTGGCCATGCGTGCGGCCTTTATTGCCGTGCACAGCGGCAAGCAAGTGGCGATTCTGGTGCCCACTACTCTGCTCGCCCAACAGCACTACAACAGCTTCCGCGACCGTTTTGCCGACTGGCCGGTGACCGTGGAAGTGATGAGCCGCTTCAAGTCCGACAAGGAAGTGAAGGCTGCTGTGGCGCAGCTGGCCGAGGGCAAGATCGATATCGTGATCGGCACCCATAAGCTGTTGCAGGACGATGTAAAAATCAAAAACCTCGGCCTGGTGATCATCGACGAAGAGCACCGTTTTGGCGTGCGCCAGAAGGAACAGCTCAAGGCGCTGCGCAGCGAGGTGGACATTCTCACCCTCACCGCGACGCCGATTCCGCGCACCTTGAACATGGCCGTTTCCGGCATGCGCGATCTATCGATCATCGCCACGCCGCCAGCGCGGCGTTTGTCGGTGCGCACCTTTGTGATGGAGCAGCAGAAGCCCGTCATCAAGGAAGCCCTGCTGCGCGAACTGCTGCGTGGCGGCCAGGTGTATTACCTGCACAACGACGTAAAAACCATCGAGAAATGCGCCGCCGATTTGGCTGAGCTCGTACCGGAAGCGCGTATCGGCATAGGCCATGGGCAGATGCACGAGCGCGATCTGGAACAGGTGATGAGCGACTTTTACCACAAGCGCTTCAACGTGCTGATCGCCTCGACCATTATCGAAACCGGTATCGATGTGCCGAGCGCCAACACCATCATCATCGAGCGCGCCGACAAGTTCGGTCTGGCCCAGCTGCACCAACTGCGTGGCCGAGTTGGCCGCAGTCACCACCAGGCGTATGCCTACCTGCTGACACCGCCGCGTAAGCAGATGACCCCAGACGCGGAAAAACGCCTGGAAGCCATCGCCAATACCCAGGACCTAGGCGCCGGCTTTGTGCTGGCCACCAACGACCTGGAGATCCGTGGTGCCGGCGAGTTGCTGGGCGACGGCCAGAGCGGGCAGATTCAGGCGGTGGGTTTTACCCTGTATATGGAAATGCTCGAGCGCGCAGTGAAAGCCATCCGCAAGGGTGAGCAACCGAACCTCGAGCAACCGCTGGGCGGTGGTCCGGAAATCAACCTGCGGGTACCGGCGCTGATTCCCGATGCCTATCTGCCGGATGTGCATACGCGGCTGATCCTGTACAAACGCATTGCCTCGGCCGCAGATGAAGACGCACTGAAAGAACTGCAGGTGGAAATGATCGACCGCTTCGGCCTGTTGCCCGAGCCGACCAAGAACCTGATACGCCTGACCCTGCTCAAGCTGCAAGCCGAGCAGCTGGGAATCAAAAAATTGGACGCCGGCCCGCAAGGCGGCAAGATTGAATTTGCTGCCGACACTCAGGTCGACCCGTTGGTGCTGATCAAGCTGATTCAAGGTCAGCCCAACCGCTACAAATTCGAAGGCGCCACCCAGTTCAAATTCCAGGTGCCGATGGAGCGTCCGGAAGAAAGATTCAACGTGCTGGAAGCGTTGTTCGAGCGCCTCACGCCCAAACAAGTTTGATTACTAAAGGACTACTGAATGCGTGCCCTCCGTTGTTTCGCCCTGCTTCTCAGCCTGGTTGCACCCATGGCCTTTGCCGATGGCTTGTACCAGGTTGAACTGATCATCTTTCGCCAAGCCGGCGAACCGATTCCGGCCAGCCAGACCGCCCCGGATGACTGGGCCGCTGGCGTGCAAGGCAGCGCGGCCGACAATGCCCGCGGCATCGCGCTGAATGGCGAAGCCGCCAAGCTGAATCCGGACAATGGCTACACCGTGCTGCTGCACCAGGCCTGGCAGCAAAGCATGGGCGAAGCGCCAACCAAGATCGCCGTTAACACCGGCAACCAACAGTTCGGCCATTACCCAGTGGAAGGCACCTTGAGCCTGAAGCAGGTGCGCTTTGTCGATCTGGATGCCAATTTCTGGATCAACCAGTTCGACGCCACTGGCCTGTTGATTGGCAGCGAGCGCCTGAAGCAGAGTGCGCGCCTGAAAACGGGCGAGCTGACGTATCTGGATCACTCGAACCTGGGAATGCTCATTCGTATCAACCCGCTGTAGGCCATCAAGACGCTCCCGGAGGAGCGGCTTCAGCCGCGATGCTCTTGAACTCAAAAAGCATCGCGGCTAAAGCCGCTCCGACAGGTGCAACGAAAAAGCCCGGCATTTGTGCCGGGCTTTTGCCTTTCAGGGATTCAGCTGGCGAACAGATACCCCTCAACGTCCATTCCCGCATCACGCATCTGCGCCAGCTTGTAGCGCAAGGTTCGCGGGCTGATGCCCAGGCGTTCGGCGGCTTCCTTGCGACGACCGCGTTCGGCGCGCAAGGTGTCGATGATCATCTGGAATTCGTGCCGGCGCAGGTCGTCGCCCAGGGCACCGCTATCGCTGCTGTCGTCACTCGCCGGCAACGCCGCAGTGCCGCTGGGCACGGCCACCAGCGTGGCCACTGGAGCCGGCGCAGGTGCCAGGCCGATGGTGCCGTTCAGGCACAGGTCCTGCGGCTGGATGGTGCCGCCCTGCTGCAGGATAAGGGCGCGCTGAATGGCGTTGTCCAATTCGCGCACATTGCCCGGCCAGGGGTAAACCACCAGGGCACGCTGCGCCTCAGGGGAAAGACGCGCCGGGGCGTGATTCATTTTCTTCGCATGCTTGGCCAGCAGGCGCTCGGCCAGTGGCAGGATATCGGCGGTGCGCTCGCGCAGCGGACGCCAGCCCAGAGGGAATACCGACAGGCGATAGAACAGGTCCTCACGGAAGCGCCCGGCCGCCACTTCACCGGCCAGATCACGGTTACTGGTGGCCAGCACACGGATATCCAGGTCGATCGGTTTACGCGCGCCGACGCGTTCCACTTCGCGTTCCTGCAGCACTCGCAACAGCTTGGCCTGCAAGCCCAGGGGCATTTCGGAAATCTCGTCGAGCAGAATGGTGCCGCCCTCCGCCAGCTCGAACTTGCCCGGCTGCGAGGAAACGGCACCGGTGAAAGCGCCCTTTTCATGACCGAACAGGGTGGCTTCGAGCATATTGTCCGGAATGGCCGCACAGTTGATGGCGATAAAGGGTTTGTTCGCCCGTGGCGATTGCTGGTGGATATAACGCGCCAGCACTTCCTTGCCGGTACCGGACTCGCCGGAGATCAGCACGGTGGAATCGCTTTGCGCCACCCGCGTGGCCAGATCCAGCAGTTGCCGACTGGCCGGCTCCAGCGCCACCGGGCCGTCACCGTCGTCTTTGCTCATACGTCCCAGGGCGTGCCGCTCGACCAGCTCCAGCAAGGCTTTGGGTTCAAAGGGTTTGACCAGGTAATCGGCAGCGCCACGGCGCATGGCATCCACCGCGCGCTCCACGGCACCAAAGGCGGTCATGAGCAGCACGGGCAGTTGCGGATAACGACTGCGGATCAGGGCGAGCAACTGATGGCCGTCCATGCCAGGCATATTGACGTCGCTGACCACCATGCAGAACGACTCGCGCGCCAACGCGCCGAGGGCCGCTTCGGCACTCTCCACGGCACAGAACTCATAGCCGCCAATCGCCAGGGTATCGGCCAGGGCCTCGCGCAGGGCGCGGTCGTCTTCTACTAATAAAACTTTGCTAGCCATGGGCCGTTACTCCTGGGAAACCCGTGGAGCCACCGAGATCAGCGGCAAAACCAGAATGGCGCAGGTGCCACGTCCGGGACGCGAGCGCAGCAGCAGTTCGCCCTGATGGGCACGGGCCACCGCTTTGACCACCGCCAGCCCGAGGCCGGTACCGGTGGTTTTGGTGGTAAAAAAGGGCTCGCCCAGACGCGCCAGGGTATTGGCGTCGATGCCGGGGCCGTTGTCGCTGATACACAGGCGCAGATTCTGGCCACGAATATAAAAATGGATTTTCAGGCTGGCATCGCGGCCGGCCGCCTGGATGGCGTTTTCCACCAGGTTGAGCACGGTGCCCACCAAGGTGTCGCGGTTGCACAGCAGTTCGCCAGCATGGGCGTCGCATTGCCAGCGCACGTTCATACCTTGCACATGGGGCTCGGCGGCGGCGCGCAGGGCGTCGTAGAGCTTTTTCGGGGCCAGGCGATCCGGCAGCGGCAGTTCGCCACGGGCAAACACCAGCATGTCGCGCACCTGGTGCTCCAGCTCATGCAGGCGCTCTTTCAGGCGGCTGGCGAAACGTTGCTGCTGATCCACCGGCAACACTTGCTCCGTCAAATGGCTGGCGTAGAGCAAGGCAGCAGATAGCGGCGTGCGAATTTGATGAGCCAGGGAAGCGACCATCCGTCCCAGTGCCGACAAGCGCTCGTGGCGGGCCAGTTGATCTTGTAGCTGACGGGTTTCCGTCAGGTCGTTCAACAGCACCAGCTGACCGGGTTCGGCCGACAGTGAACGAGTGGCGATAGAGAGGCGGCGGCCGTTTTTCAGCGAGACTTCGTGGCCATCGTCTTTGCGCGGGGCAAAGTTGCGGGCGATCACTTCGCGCCAGAGCATGCCCACCAGCGGCTTGCCCAACAGCGCACAGGCCACCGGATTGGCTTCGCGCACCACGCCCTGGCCATCGATCACGATCACCCCACCGGGCAATACATCCAGCAGGCTTTGCAGGCGGTGCGCCAGGCGCTCTTTCTCCGCCAGCTCCTGCATGCGCTGAGCGCTGACCAAAGCCAACTCGCCCTTGAGTTCGGTGACCCGCGCTTCCAACAGGTTGTAGGAGTCACTGAGCTGCGTCGACATCTGGCTGAACATGGCGAACGCCTGCTCCAGCCCTTCACGGCTGGTGGCCTCGATGTCGGCTTTGTCAGTGCTGGACGTTGGGAGTGCGGTTGGCTTCATGGTTCTCTCTCACGCGGTGAGCCGTCATAAGACGGTCAGTCGAGAGAGAACTAGCAATAGCCGTGCCTAAAAAAATATCCTTATTTTTCAAGGCACTATAAGTAGCTTAGGAAATTTCGCGTCAATCATCCGACTGTTCGTCGTCATCCCGACGACTCATGCCGTACTTACGCATCTTTTCCACCAAGGTGGTGCGGCGGATGCGCAGACGTTCGGCAGCACGGGCGACGACGCCGCCGGCATCGTCCAGGGCCTGTTGAATAAGGCCTTGTTCGAGGTTGCCGAGATAGTCCTTCAGGTCCAGGCCTTCAGGCGGCAACATGGCGGTGTTGTCGGCACTCTGTACATTGCTGTTGAAGGAGAAACGCTCTTCCAGGTCGTCACGAACGCTGGCGGCCTGTTGATCATGCTCGTCATCGACCTGACGGAATTTCTTCGGTAATTCCAGAACACCGATCACCCCATAGGGATGCATGATCGCCATGCGCTCCACCAGGTTGGCCAGCTCGCGGACGTTACCGGCCCAGTCGTGCCGGCACAGCGACATGATAGCCGCGGAGTTGAAACGGATCGAACCGCGTTTCTCCACCTCCATCCGCGAAATCAGCTCGTTCATCAGCAGCGGGATATCTTCCACGCGCTCACGCAGCGGTGCCATCTCGATGGGGAACACATTGAGGCGGTAGTAAAGGTCTTCGCGGAAGGTGCCCGCTTCGATCATCTGCTCAAGGTTCTTGTGGGTCGCGGCGATGATGCGCACGTCCGCACTCTGGGTCTTGTTGCTGCCGACGCGCTCGAAGGTGCGCTCTTGCAGCACGCGCAACAGCTTGACCTGCATCGGCAGCGGCATATCACCGATTTCGTCGAGAAACAGGGTGCCACCGTTGGCCAACTCGAAGCGCCCCGCCCGGGTGGTGATAGCCCCAGTGAACGCACCTTTTTCGTGGCCGAACAGTTCGCTTTCCAGCAGCTCGGCTGGAATCGCGCCGCAGTTGACCGGCACAAAGGGCGCGTCTCGACGTTTGGAGTGGTAGTGCAGGTTGCGCGCAACCACTTCCTTGCCGGTGCCGGACTCGCCGAGGATCAGCACGCTGGCCTCGGTGTCGGCTACCTGCGACATCATCTGCCGTACTTGCTGAATGGCGCGGCTGGTGCCGACCAGACTGCGGAACAGGTTCGGCTCACGCGCACGGGCACCGCGCGCCTGGTCGAACATTTCCCGGTAGACCTGGGCACGGTGCAGCGAATCGAGGAGTTTGTTGTAGCTCGGGGGCATTTCCAGGGTGCTCAGCACCCGGCGGCGGACATCTTCCGGCCAGTCCGGCGAGGCGGCTTCGCCCACTAGGAGGATGGGCAACTGCTCATCCCAAGCGGCCAGTTGCTTGAGCAACTCTATCGAGCCACCTTTGCTGGTGACCTCGCCGAGCAACACGCTCAACACATCGCGCGGACTCTCGAGCGGGTCGACGGTCTCACGCCAGGTCTGGCTAGTGCAGACTAGATGTTCTTCCCCAAGAAAATTAAGAATCACCGCCAAATCGCGGCGGCGTTCGCTGTTGTCGTCGACCAGTAAGATTTTGGTTTCACGCCACATAGTGTCTGGTTCTGATCCTGGGAGTGAAGAATGTGCCAAGCGCAAAAACAATCAAAAAACGCGAGCAACTGGCCACTAGTAGAGTCAATTTTTTGGACGCAGTCAATTTTATGACGTGATTTTTTCTACCCAGTTCAACGAGGTACGAAATGGTATCGAGGAGTTAACCCAGCGCTTAGTAGCCAACCCCTCTAGGCGAAAGGTTAGCCACAAAGAATTGACTAGCCAAACATCTGATAGATTTTGGCACTTTGATTGGATTTGACCAGCAGGGTCAGTTCTTCGCCCACAGCCTCGCGCTTGCGCACGCACGCAGCGGTGAGTTGGCGATACACCTCCACCAGCGCTTCCATTTGCTCGCGCAGGGCTTCTTCGATGTCAGCGCTTGCTGCCATGGCTGCACTAACCTGTTCGCGGCACGTGCTGTCCAGCGCGCCTATGCGCTCCCAGTCTTCTTGGGCAAACGCTTCGACCAGGGCGATTCGGGTGCTTTCGATCTGCTGCAACATGGGGTTAACCACCGTGGATTTAGTCATCGTAACGCTCCAACAAAAACTCGGGCCCGTCCGCACTTACGGCGCGATGGCATCCCAACCGGACTTAACCTCACGCAGCAAACCGGATACTTCCGCCAGAGGCGCTGGGTCGTTGGTTTTGTTGGCGTCCAACATACGAACAATCATGTACTCATACACACGGTCGAGGTTCTGCGCAATTTCGCCGCCCTTTTCCATATCCAGGCCGTCACGCAGGCCGCCAACAATGCCAATGGCCTTGCTGATCAATTCGCCTTTCATCGAGGCCTGACCACGTGCCATTGCGCCTTGGGCTTGAGCCAACCGCTCCAGACCGCCTTCCATCAGCATCTGGATCAAACGATGAGGACTTGCTTCAAACACTTGAGCCGAGACACTCACTTGTTTGTACTGATTCATCGCCGACATCGCTCTCATTTTGCAAACCCTCGTGAACCGCTGTTTCGATATTCAAGATATCGGCCGGATCTACGAGAGCTTTATGCCTGACTTCAATTTTTTAATCACGGAAGAATCCGGACTAAGCCAGCGCAAAGGGCGTCGAATTCGATCTAGCCAGCGAAGCGGTTCGCATCTGCTGAACCGCTTGAGGAACGCGCGTGCCCGCGTAGGGCACGGGGTTATCAGTTTTTACTGGAGTTGTTGGCGAAAGGCAGACTGGCCAACGAGGAGGTGAGGCTGTCGCTGGTGGTCTTCAACTGCGACACCAAGGCGTCCATGGCGTTGTACTGTTTGTACAACCGAGTTTGCAGCGCGGTCATGCGCAGGTCGAGGGTTTCTTGCTGCTTGTCGAGGCCGGCAATTGTGTTGGTCAGCTGCGTAGAACGCTGCTCGATAATGCCGCCGCCGCCCGTGTATGGCTTGAGCTTTTCGGTCAGGCGGTTAGCCAGACCATCGTCACCGGTGAAGTACGCCGCTACGCCTTCGTAGTTTTCAGTAACGGCCTTGTCGAGCTTGGTGGCGTCGACCTCCAGGGTACCGTCCTGCTTGGTGGTGATGCCCAGACTTGCCAATGCGTTGATGGAACCGGTACCTGACTGCGCAGAAACCAGCTCACTACGTACCGAACTGATCAACGAGCGCGCAGTGGAGTCCCCGGCCAAGGCCGCTACCACAGGCGCACTGTTTGCCACCGTGGTCACTTTGGTCAACGCACTGACTGCGGACATCATCTTGTTATAAGCCGTGACGAAGTTCTGCACGTTGCTTTTCACCGCCGAGGTGTTGTCCGCCACGGTCAGCGTCAGCGGTTCATCTTTATCGGTAGTGCCGGTAAGTTTGATGCTGACACCGTCGATCGCTTTGTCGATGGTGTTGGAGTCGCTCACTACATCCAGGCCGTCAATGCTCAGCTTGGCGCTTTGCGCGGTGGTGATGGTCTTGCCCGCTTTGGCGACCGCCTTGTCGTAATCGGCCGGCGTCACGTAATCATTGGGATCAAGGGTAGCGCCGGGAAAAGTCAGGTCTTCCAGCGAGCCACTGCCCGTACCGGTGCTGGTGCCGGTCATGGTGATGTCGTTGCCGTCACCCATCTTGGTACTGCTCAACACCAGGCGCGAGCCTTGGCTGTCAGTGACGATGGTGGCGCTGACACCGGCGGTTTTGCCTTGGGCGTTGATCGCGTCACGCACACCGGCCAAGGTGTTGTTGGTGCTGTCGACGTTGATGCTAAAGGCTTCGGAACTGCCGACCTTGATGGCCAACGTACCGGTATTGAATGCTGTAGTGCTGCCACCGCTGAAGGCTGCCGACGCAATCTTGCTGCTGCCGGCCAGCTGTGACACTTCAATTTTGTAGGTGCCTGCTACGGCACTGGGTGTACCGCTGGCACTAAGGACCGAGGTATTCGAGGAAGTCGTCGATTTCGAGAGGAAGCTGGTTGGACTGTTTAGCAGCGCCAACGCGGACTGAAATTCGCTTACAGCGCTTTTCAGCGAACCCAGGGCGGTCAGCTTGGTGGTGGATTTCGATTCGAGTTTATCGATCTGATTCTGCTTCGGGGCTTTTTCAGCAGCCACCGACGACGCCACGATATCGTCAATATTGACGCCCGAACCAATGCCGCTTATGCCAGCCATCTCACACCTCCGTCAAAATAACGTCCCGAATTCCCTATAGGAACCGATGTGGTGAGTTGCACTCAAGAAACGTACCAACTCACGCTTTAGCCTCAAACATGAGACTGCGGATATCTTCAAGTTGCTCAGCCAGTTTTAGCAGTTCCTCGGAAGGAATCTGGCGAATCACTTTACCGGAATCAGTGTCGATGACTTTGACCACTACGTCGCCACTCTTGTCATCAACGTTAAAACTCAGGCCACGTTGCACGGTCTGTGCGTAGGAGTTGATATCGGAAACCACCGAATTCAAATCGCCGCTGCTCAGCGCCTTCTCTGTTGCTTTGGCCGTATCATTTGCTTTGCCGGACTTGTCAGCTGGTTTAGTAGCTGAAACGACAGGAGCAACTGCCTCGCTTGTCTTGGGTAGGCCGGCAACAGACGTAATGTTAGAAACATCCATTTTTGATACCTCACAATGGCCAAATGGGAGAAAGGGTTAGCCCCTTTCCCCCACCGTTTTTGGCGCCTCTTCCTGCCTTATTGCAGCAGGCTGAGAACCGATTGTGGCAACTTGTTAGCTTGGGCCAGAATCGCGGTACCGGCTTGTTGCAGCACTTGGTTCTTCGACAGTGTTGCAGTTTCAGCAGCGAAGTCGGTGTCTTTGATCCGGCTACGAGCAGCGTCAGCGTTCTCAGAGATGTTCTGCAGGTTGCTGATGGTGTTGTCGAAGCGGTTCTGTACAGCACCGAGGTCGGCACGTTGGCTGTCGATGTTCGCCAGGGCGTTGTCGATTACAGCGATGGCACGTTGAGCGCCGTCAGCGGTGGAAATATCCACATCCGAAACGGTGTTCAGTGTAGGCGCTGCAGAGTTGAAGAACGAACCAACATCCGCACCAACCAAAGCGTAGGACGATGGCGAGTTGAGTTCCACGTAACCAACCGCAGCACCGCCGTTTGCCAGCGCATCGGTAGCCGCCGAGAACGTACCGTCAGAACCCTGCGATGCCACGTTCAAAAAACCACCAGCGGCCGAAGCAGTACCGGTATCCTTGCCGAAGACGATGTTTTCACCAGTTGCCGAAGTGATGGTCACTTTATCGGTTTTGGCATCGTAGTTAGCAGTAACGTTCAACTTACCAGCGTTGGAGTTGATCTGGTCTGCGAGGCTCTTGGTGTCAGTAACACCGACGATGGACACAGACTGGCTGCCTACGGTCAACGAGAAACTGGCGGAACCGCTACTCGCAGTTACTTGTGCTTGAACCACGTTGCGAGCACTAGCGGAAAGACCCGAGATCGAACCGTCAAGTGCCGCAGCCACGCTCTTGGCGCTGTAGCCCGAAGCAATCGATACGTCTTTGGTCTGGCCACCACCAACAACAGTCACCGAACCGGAAGCCAAGGAAGCAACAGCACCGCTACCCTGGGTGAAGCTTGCAGTTTTGGTGGTACCAGAAGTCACGGCACCTGTGCTGTCCGTGGACGAACCGCCACCAACTTGGTACGAACCCAGGGAAGTTGCCGAAGCATCTTTCAGGGTTACGTCGATAGTTTCGTAAGCGTTGGAGCCCACTTGGAAGCTGGTAGTACCAAAGGTACCGTCGAGCAGCTTGCGACCACCGAAGGTGGTGGTATCAGCGATACGGCTCAGCTCGGCCTGTTGGGCTGCCACTTCTTTTTGCAGAGCGGCACGGTCAGTGTCGCTGTTCGAACCGTTGGCCGACTGAATGGACAGGTCACGGATACGTTGCAGAATGTTGGTCGACTGTTGCAGCGCGCCTTCAGCGGTTTGCGACAGCGAGATACCGTCGTTGGCGTTGCGGGTCGCTACGTTCAGGCCGCTGATCTGGTTGGTCAGACGGTTAGAGATCTGCAGACCGGCGGCATCGTCCTTGGCGCTGTTGATGCGGTAGCCAGTAGACAGACGTTGCAGGGAAGTATTCAGGGCACCGGAAGAAGCGTTCAGGTTGCGCTGAGTGTTGAGCGAAGCGATGTTCGTGTTAACTGTAAGTGCCATTTGGGCGTCTCCCGAGTACCTAGTATTTGCCTGAGCTTGCGACGTTCAGGGCCTGCAGCTCAGGCGCCCCTAGAATTCGCATTCGAAGTGTTTATCGGCGCTTGTTCTTGGAGCTTTAGCAAAATTTTCAAATATTTTGCTGGCTGCTTGCTGAACCGGCGCAAACCGTATCCACGTCTTCTGTATCGGCAGAACCCGCAGAACTAAAGGGCTCTTCTAAAATTTTTGTCACCCAGTACCAAAAAAAGACCCGCAAATCGCGGTCAAAACTCGAGGCAACACAGTTCCGTGACGCCAAAATTCAAGCGAACCCAGCACTTAGCGACAGAGCCAAAACTGTCCACTATTTTTTGACACCCCATAAAAAAGGCCAGTTATGTTGATAACTGGCCTCCTCATCGGGCTTCAATCTAGTTCATCTGCGACATTCATGCGTCAGTCAGGCAGCCAGGCCTTGGCCCAATTGTGCAGATTTACCCCCTCCAGCATCCAGTCGCGACGAATAATCTGCTGCAATTCGTCCCCCGCTTTAGCCGTAGCGTCCATATCGGCAAGGTGCATACGGATAGCGTCGACCCAGTTTTTGTAGCGATTCTTGACCCGCGTAACTGGCAAGCCGTCGCGATAGCACAACACATCGCTGCAAATAACCGGGAAACCCAGCACGCCGTACTCCAGTAAGCGCAAGTTGCTCTTGCAATCGTTGAACTGATTTTGCTCGAGCGGTGCCAACGCGAGGTCCAGATTCAACGACGCCAGCATGGCGGGATAGTGCTCGATCACCACGCCCGTATGAAACTCATGAACGAAGGGCTTGAGCGACTCCGGGCACATACCGAGAAACACCCACTCCACTTCATCGGCCAGGTCTCGCACCACATCGACAATCAGCTCCAGGTCACCCGCATGGCCAGCGCCACCCGCCCAACCCACGCGGGGTTTGCGGCCGACGCCACGCTGACTGCGCAGGGCACTCCACCAACTGACAGGCAAACGGTTAGGTACCACGAGAATATTTGAATGCATGTCGGCGAACGCTTCGGCAAGCGGTGCGGTAGACACCACAAAGCGATCAGTCAGTGCCACAGCCCGGCGCAGCGACTTACGTACATCCTTGGGCATTGCATCACGGTGATAGCTTTTCAACGGCAGGTTGGGCAAATAGTCGTCGAGCTCATAGACCTTGAAGGCATTGGATAGCTCCTTGACCTCGGCCATCTCAGCAATCTGGTAATCGGTGATCTGCCGCTGAAACACCACGGTCTGCGCACTGAAACGCTCCAACTCCACCGGTGACATATGAATACCGCTGACCAGGCCATCGACAATACCGGCGTCGCGCATGGCGGCAAACGGCTGGCGAATCCGGTAATGCCCGCATCCGCTACTGTCAGCGGCGTAGCAAAGCACCTGCGGCAGTATGGGTTGGGCCCGACGGGTGGCGTAATCGAACTGAAAGCCAGTTTGCGCCAGCGATAGATTTGGATTGTAGGCCGGGTCACGCGCCAATATCGGCAGCCAGCGGCGATACATTTCCTCGCGCTCGCTCTTCAATGCGGCCTGATGGGGTGCCGCCCCGGCAATAGCCACTATCGGTAAGTCGATACCAGTGCGCACCACCACGCTGTGGGGTGTCCAGACATTCAGAAAACCGGCAGCCCGAATGCGCAGACACAGATCCACATCGCCATAGAACGCCGACAAATGCTGCTCGTCCATACCGCCCAGTTCGACCAGCAGCTCGCGGCGCACCATCAGGCACGCGGCACCCACTGCGCTGTAGTTCTGCGCCACCTGCAAACGGTTCATATAGCCGGGGGAATCCCCCGCTTCGCCGGCAAAGCCGCGCCCGGCCACATCGTGCAGGCCGAGAATAATGCCGGCCTGCTCGATCTTGCCTTGCGGGTCCAGGACCTTGGCCCCCACCACGCCTACCTCGGGGCGCTGCGCATGGTTGAGCAGTTGCTCCAGCCAATCCTCTTGAACAACCTGCACATCGTGGCTCAACAGCAGCAGGTACTCCGCCTCCACGGTGGCTGCCACGGCATTCACCATGGCGGCGAAATTGAACTCGCCGTCAAAGCGCCAGACCCGCACCTGCTCGTTATTCAGCGCTTCGACACTGGCCAGCCAACTGCAGGCCTGGGCGTCCTGACTGCCACAGTCGACCAGCAACAGCTCGTAATTGGCGTAACGGGTTTTCTCCAACAGGGTGTCGACGCAGCGCTGCACCAACGGCAGGTGGTCACGTACGGCCACGACAATGGACACCTTGGGGTGCTGGGGATGGCCGTAATCAATGTAGTAGCGCCCCGGCAGGAAGGCCTGCACCGTGGCCTGATAGCCGCGCGCCGCCAGGTGCTGCTCCAACGCCACTTGCTCGGCCGGGTTGAACGCCAGGCTGGGCAGGTCGGCAATCAGCAGCACTTCCGGTACGCGGTGCAAACCAAGGCCAGCGCAGCCGTGCACCAGGCGCAACTGCAGGTCCAGCTGGAAGGCCTCGGCGAACATCGGGTTAAAGCCGTCCAGCTCGACCACACTGCGTTGGCGCAGCGCCCAATGCCGCCCGACCATAGCCGGAAAACTCAGCAACAGGTCCAGGTTGAAATCGGGTTTGAACAGCCCACCGATGGCACCCAGCGGAGTGCGTTGCAATTCATCGCAGAAAAACGCGTGGGCGACCTCCCCGGTGTGCGGCTCGGCGGCTTGCGCTTCGGCCAATCGCAGGCACAACAGCAGCAAGCCGGCCTGGGTAAATTCAACGCCGGCTTCGACGATGATCAGCCAGTCAAACGGCGCGACGCCCTGCTCGCCTACGGTGTACGCGTTCACCGCCTCGACCAGGGTCTCGCCGCTGACCTGGAACTGCTCCACCTCGGCGTCCCCGGCGACGGCCGCGGCCGTGCTGAATACCGCGGTTTTGATCGGTGCCGGCAACGCCCGCTGCAGGCTGTGCAGCGTTGAGCGCAAGGCGGTGGCATTGCCCTGGCTGTCGAGCACCAGCACACCCAACACCGGCCGTTGCAACTGGCAACGCTGCAAGCGCTCGGCAATCAAGGCGCGCTCACTGGCAATCGGCAGACGCGCCTCCAACCAGGTCAGCAGCTTCGGTACCAGACCGACCGCCATCTCGCTCATCAACTCGGCAACCCGCGCACTGGCCAGGCCATCGATGCCCAGGTTGAAATACGGCAAGCCCGCGGTGGCGAGCGCCACCTGCGCAGCGCGAAACTCGGAATCCACCAGCAAGCGCCCGATCGCCGCGGCCAAGCCCGAGGCCTCGACATCGCTGACACCTGCCCGCGCGTCATAGCAGGGCCCGAACACGCTGTTGGCCGGGTGCTGCAAGTTGATCGCCGGCGTGCCGCAGAGCATCGCCTCGACGCAGTAATTGGAGTCGATGGCGATCAGCACATCGGCGGCGGCCGCCCACAGCGGCGCGTCGTCTACCAGATAGAAGTAATAAGCCGGATCGGCACCCCGTTCGGCCAATAGTTCTTTGAAGCGCCGCTCGCCGAAGTGGTAGTTGGGCGGCCGATCCTTGACGATCGGGTTGCACAGCACGCCATCGCGGCGCAGCGCCTCGCAGGCATCAATAAAGTTGCCCACGGTCTGACCAAAAATGCCCTCATCGCCCTGGGCGGTCAGGCTGCTGGTCCAGGTGGTGCCGAACACCACAATGGGCTGGCCTTCGCGCAGTGCGTATTTTTCCCGCAGCGCGCTGTCGTGCAGTCCACGCTCGCCACGCAGTTTGACGAACTTGTCCCAGGCCGGATTACCAGTCACGCACATACGCTCGGCCGGCACGCCGTAATCCAGATAGCCCTCCAGCCCACGCTGGCCGTACACCGCGTGTTTATCCGCGGTGAGTTGGGCGTGCACGGTGTGGGGATCATTCAAGGCCAGTGCATGGGACAGATGCAGCGAGGGGATGCCCTGCTCGCGGGCCCACAGCATGCCGACCTTGGCCACGCTCATGACATCTTCGCTGGCGATCATCAGGCACAGTCGGTAACTCTCCTGAGCCAGCTCCAGGCCCTGCAACAGGGTCAGCAGCAGCGGCAATTCGACATGCAGACGCGCGCCGATGACCGGCACGATGGCCTGGCTGTCTTCACCTTCAAGGGTGCTCAGCGGAGTTTCCAGGTAACTGCCAATCCGCTGCTGCAACGGCGCGAGCTCGGCATTGATGCGTGCGGCACCGGCGTCTCCCAGTTCATGATCGATCACGAACAGCTTGGCCCCGACCTCATTGACCACATCCAGCAACGCCTGGGTCGCGTAGGGCGACAGGGTGACCACCGTCAGCGGCCCATGGCGGCGGAAGAATTCGCGCAACACACCCAGTTGGGAGTCCCAGAGAAAACAAACGATCGCAGACGACTTCACGAGCTGACTCCGCTGTGGGTCTTGAAGTATTCACGCAACAGGCTGGTGGCCAGTTGGTAGTCCAGGCCGGCCGCCAGATTGACCTGCTGGCGCAGCAATTGATCAGCGGCCCAGTCATGCACGATGGCCATATTGCGCTGGTCGATTGCATGGGCCGCGAGCCAGCGCTGCAATTGCTGCTGGGTCTGCTCATCCAGATACGCCTGGGGCTCGAACCCCGGGCGGTAGGCGGCCAACGCGCGCTTTAGCAGGTACAGCACATGGCGCGTGCGCAAGGATACTGAGTGCGCCGCGCACTGTTCGACGAACTGCTCCGCTGGCAAGCCGAGCTGAGCCTCGATACCGGCGAGCGTCGGGCTGCCGATCACCGCTTCCAGCGCGGCCAGGCGCGTCAGCCACTGCAGATTGACGGCAGGATCAAGGCGTTTTTCCAGGCTCACCAGGTAGCGACCACTGGCCAGAGGCGACAGCCTGCCCAGCACCTGTTGCTCCATCAGCAGGGCCAGGGCAAACAGGTCCTCATCGCTCTCCAGCCAGGACAGCAGACGCAGCCATTTGAACCGGTGCGGCAAGGCGCGATACAGCAAGGCGTTGTCCCACAGCCCGGCGTAAGGTTCCAGAGCAACCAGGCTCAGGCCCCGCGCCGATGCCAGGGCAAGCAGATCGCTGGGCGCACAGAACGCCGTGGCCTGATCCTCTCGGGCATTTTCCGGCCACTGTTGCATATCGTCGGCAAATGCCGCCTGCCAATGGGCCGGCGAGCGCAGGTCGAGGACCAGCCGGCCACCTGGGCGCAGCGCTTCGGCGCAGCTATCCAACAGCTGCGGCAACTGGCGGTTCGCCGACAGCGCGGCAAAGGCGACGATGGCCTCCTGGCTGCCGGGTTGCAGAGTCAGCGCGTCGCTGGCGCTTAGCGTCAGCACCTCGCTGGCGCTCAACTGGCGAGTGGCAAAGGACTGCTCGACGGTCTGGCGCAACCGGCTGATGCCGGCGTTGGCGAACAGCTGCGGCCCAGTGGAGAGCTGCAGATGGGTTTCCAGCCAGTCAGGCGTGTTGGAAGTTTGCGTCATGGTGATCTGGCTCGTTGCGGTGACGACTGGCAGTCGTCACTCAGTGAAAATTCAGGCGGCGCCCGAGAACAAAGGCTTCTGCCGCGTCTACGCCCACCGTTGCCCCACGCCAGCGCGCCAGGTGCTCCACGGCACGCACCGAACGGGGGTGCGGCCAGGCACGCATTTCCATGGCATAGGCCTCCAGGGCGCGCAGCTTGGCGTCCAGGGTCAGGGAAATATCGTTGAACCAGTTCGGCAGAAAAGCCGGCGCGCTATGGGGTATCTGCCACTCGGTAGAAGAAGCCACTTCAAAGAACAGCAGTGTGTGCACCGGATGCCCCGGCTGCGGACGGCAGGCGGTTACAACGGCCTCGTGCAGCAAGCGGTGGTCGATATTCACGTCACCACTCCAGTGCCCATACACCACGCCGGGCTGGTGACGCTGCACCAGAGCCTCGACCTTTTGCACGATATCCAGCAGGTCCAGGCTATCGAGTCGGTTGTCCGGCAGGTCGAAGCACTCCAGGCTGGTCACACCGAGGATGGCATTGGCGTTTTCGCAGGCAGTGCGCAGCGCAGCCTGCTCCGCTTCAGCGGGCGTGCCACGGCTGAACAGGCCCTGAGCCATGATTGCCACATGCACTTGATCACCGCGGGCGGCATGCCAGGCGATGGTTCCGCCGCAGCCCAACACTTCATCGTCGGGATGGGCGGCAATCACCAATACGGTTTGCTGGGTCATTGCGCCTCCTGTGAACCGGGGGTACCAAAGCGCTGCTGCAACTGCCGGGCGGTTTCCAGCAGCACATCGGTCATAAAAAAAGCCTCCGAAGCGTTACGCCCGCACAGCAGCAGCCGCTCGGACAAGCCTGAAAGCTGCTCGCGCAAGGCTTGCTGAGCAGCCTCCTGGGCCAGGGTTACTTCGGGAAAACCATTGTTGATCGCTTGCTCCGCCACCACCCGCACCGCGCCGTCGGCGCTTAGCAAGCCGGCCTCACGCAGCTCCTCGATCACCGCCAAGCCCTGCTCGGCCGGGGTTTCATCGCTGCGATCGAGGGCTTCCACCGTCACCCGCCAGGGCTCGCCGGGGCGCGGCACAAAGTTGTCGTAGAAGGTGACGCGAAAGGCACGCGCGCCGACCTGATTGAGATAAACGTAGTGACAATCGCAGGCCGGTGCCTGCTCGAGTAGCAGATGAAACAGCCGTATCGGCAAAAACCGCGGCGGCCCACCCACGCTCGGCAAGCCCAGCGCACGGGCCAGAAAGGCCACCGGTGCGGTCCATACCAACTGCTCGAATGCATGCTGACTGCCATCGGCCAGCAGCAGCTGCCCGGCCGCCAGGTCCACGCTACGGATGTCGGCACCGGTCAGCAGCTGACCGCCCTGGGCGACCAGCTGCTCGCATAACGCCGTGGTCCACGCGCCCATACCGCCTTCACTCGGGTAACCATGGCGAATGGCGCTGCGCCCTTCACTGTAATCGGCAAAGCCAATCTTGCTGTCGTACAGCGGCGAACGCTTGAGTTCGCGGCAGGCATCCGGCGAACCGGCGATCACTCGCCCATAGCCGAGAAACAGGTGGGCCTTGGCGCTGAGCTGATCCAGGCTGGCCTGGTAGAAACGCCCGAGCAGCGGCTTGAATACCCGCTGCACCAGCGCCGCGCCAAAATGTTGCTGCAAGGCCTGATCGAGATTGGCCGCGGCATGCGGTGGTGCCGCCGAATTGATCAGGTCCGCCAGACAGGCCTGGTAGTCCACTGGCGGCAAACGGGTGAGGTCAAGAAACTGGCTGCGCGTATTCAGCACGCCCTGGAACACATTGCCGACCTTGAGCACCGGCACGTCCTGCCAGGTCAGCCCGAGGTTGTCGAACATCAGCCCGTCCACCACCGGGTGGCCGGTGAACGCCGGGATATGGGTGCCCAGGTCAAACACATTGCCGTCGCCATCCTGTTGCGAGCGCAACAAGCCACCGCAAGCCTCGGCGCGCTCCAGCACCAGCACCGGTTTGCCACAGGCCTGCAGCCAGCGTGCCGCCAACAGCCCGGCAACGCCACCGCCCACCACCACAATTGGCTTGCCCATGGCTCAGCCCAACGGCTTACGGGCAACCAGCAGCCACGATGCAAAGCGGTGGTGGTCGGCCGGCTCATGACGCTGTGACTGTTTCTCTTCCAGCGCCAGCAGCTGGAACTCGCCAAACAGCTCGCGCAGGTGCGCCTGGTCAGAGAAATGCACATTGCCGGTGTTGGCGAACGAGCCCGTGGTAAAGGCCTTGCGGGTGTAGCGGTCCTCGCCCTCCTCGCCCAGGGCATAGTCCGAATGCAGGGTCGAGTACCAATCCACACCGATGAAAAAACCGCCGGGCTGCAAGGCCTCATAGACCTGGCGCAGGCAGCGGCGAATCGCCTGTCCGCCGTTACAGGTCAGCGAGGCGCGGTCGATCACCAGGTCGAAGCCGGGGGCGAAATCCCAGGGTTGGGTGAAGTCGCCGGTGACGATGTTCTGAGCCAGCGCAGGCAGGCGCTCACGCAGCTTGGCGGCAATGGTCGGGCTGCCTTCGATGGCGTAGTAGTCCACCCCCAGCGCCTGGAAAAACGGGATATTCGCCCCGGCCCCGCAACCCAGTTCCAGCACCCGGCTGTGCGTGCCCAGATCGCGGCAATGGCGCCGGGTCAGGCTGACCACATCGGACCAGGGCCACACCGACAGATGGGTGTTCTCGGCGTACCGCTGTTCCCACTCGTTGGAAAAACTCATAGCCACTCCCTGCATTCGGTTCGGCTGTCGCCGCTGTTCATCCACCAGTCCAGCACACTCAAGCCAGGCACAAATTCGCCCCACAGCTGTGGATAGCTGGGCGGGGAAAACGCCTGATAACTCACCTCGATGCCCGCCGCCGCAAACGCCGCTTCATCAAGATAATCGCGGCCCAGGGCACCGGACAGGTAATGGTCCGCTGCCAGGCTGCGGCAGATATCCAGCACCAGCTCCGACTTGCGGCTGCTCAGTGCCAGGTCGCTGGCCCGTACCAGACGGGTAGCAATGCCCAGCTCGGCTAGCCAGAACTGCAACTGCTGCCAGCACAGCTCGGCCAGGTTGTCTTCGCCCTGGGCATACAAGGCCTCGAGTTTGCCAAAGCGCTCGGCAAACTGCGGTGCCTTGCGGTAGTTCAGGCTGATGGCCTTGAGATGGTCAGCACGCCAGTTCTTGCTGTTGTCGATCTGCGTATCGCGCAGGGTGCCATCCAGATGGCCACGGGTGCGCACCGGGATGGTCAGCCACTGCGCGCCCTGGGGCGTCTTGATCCGGTTGCGGTTGATAAAGCTGTTTTTCTCGAACTGCACGGTGTCGAGGAAGACAAACACCTGCACCCTGGCAATCCGCTGGAAATAGCCCAGCCAGGGCAAGTAGGCCGGTTGATGGGCGGCCAGCCAGTGTGCCTCAGCCATGCAGCAACTCGCTCAGCAGCGCCTGGCGCTGCGTCTGCCAGGCGTCGGCGAACAAGGCGAACAGCTCGATATCGAACACCCCATCGTCGCGATAAATATGCCGCCGACGCCGCCCTTCCGACTGAAAGCCCAGGCGATGGTGCACCCGCAGGCTGGCGCTGTTGAAGCTGAGGACTTCCGCGCAGATTTTTTCCAGACCCAGCTCGTTGAACGCGTAGTCGGCGACGCAAAACAGCATGCGCGCGCCGCTGCCTTTGGGCTGCGGGGTATCGGCCAGGTTGAAGCCCCACGAACACCGCCGATGCTGCAGATTGATGTCGGTGAGGCTGGCGTAACCGATGGCCGCGTCGCCTTGTTGAAAAATCAGGTGGCGCGACTGCGGGTTGGCCAACTCAGCGGCCAGCCAGCGCATATGGGTGGCCAGCTCGATGGGCGCGGTGTTGTACATAAACGGGCGATTGCTCTCGGCATTGCGCCAGCGCAGCAGCATCTCGGCATCGGCCGCTTCGACGCTGCGCAGACGGTAGGTGCCAGCCTCGCTCATCGGCCCGCTCCGGCCACGAAGTCGCCCAGCTGCAACAGCTCGCCTTCGCCAATGGCACGGGTAGCGACGCTACCGATGGCCTGGTCGAACAGCGCCGGTGACAGACCGTTGCCGGGACGACGCAAACCGATATTGCTCGCCGTCAGGGTTTCCCCGGCGGCAACAGCGCGGATCGCCATCAGGCTGCGGCGCGCCAGAATACGCATATCCACTTCGGCGGCTGTCGGCCGCACAAACGGCGAACCGAGAATGCGGCTGGCACGGTGGATATGCTCGATCCACTCGGTAAGCCCCTGCACATTCTCCGAGAACCAGTGGTCCGGACCCGGCAGGTCATGGTCGAGGGTGAAGTGCTTTTCAAACAGGCGTGCGCCGCGCGCCACCGCCAAGGCCGCCGCCAACGGCCCTTGGGTATGGTCGGAAAAGCCCACCAGCAAACCGGGGAAGGCCTGCTGCAGGGTGGTCAGTTTGCTCAGGTTCACGTCGGCGTCCGGCGTCGGGTACTGCGAGGTGCACAACAGCAGCGCCACCGGCTTGCCGGCGAACCAGCCCACCCCTTCCAGGGCCTGATGCACCTCGGCCAGATCGCTCATGCCGCAGGACAGAATCAGCGGCAAACCGGCTTCGGCATAGGAGCGTAGCAGCGGCAGGTTGGTGAAATCGTCCGAGCCCACCTTGATCGCCGGCACGCCAATCTGCAGCAACAGGTCGAGGTCGCTGCGGTTCTGTGGTGACGAGAAAAAAGTGATGCCTACTTCGCCGCAATGGGCCTTTACCCGCTGCCATTGCTCGGGGCTGAACTGGTAGCGCTGGAACATCGCCAGCATCGATTCGGTAACGCTCTGCCCCTGGGACTTGTAGGTGAACATCTGCTGCGGATCGCCGCAGAATTCCTCGGCCTTGAAGGTCTGGAATTTCACCGCATCGGCACCGGCCGCCTTCGCCGCATCGATCATGCGCAGCGCCAGGTCGAGGTCACCGTTGTGGTTGATACCCACCTCGGCAATGCAGTACGGCGGCTGGTCGGCGCCGATGACGCGGCCAGCGATGGCAAAGCTGTTGTTCGACATCAGTGTCTACCTTCTGCTGCCAGGGCCTGCGGCCTGGCCAAAATATCCAGCATCGCCAGGCTCACCCGCCCGGCGCCTAAACCGTCCACCAGCGCCCAGCTGCGCGCCGACAAGGCGGCCAACTGGGCGGCACGCAATGCGTCGAGTGCCCGACGATAATCGCCAGGCGTCAGGGCTGCGCCATCGCCCAGATTGATCGCCGCACCCAGGCCATGCAAACCGGCCGCCAGGCTGCGTTGGTTGTCCGCCAGAATCGTCACCAGCGCCGGCACGCCCAGGGCGCAGCGCTCCCAGGATGACGAGCCCGCCGCACCAATGGCCAGGTCCGCCTCGGCCAGCAACCGAGCCATGTAATCAATCTGCGTATGCAATTGCCAGCCTTGTACCTGACACCAGGCTGCAAGCTGGCTGGCCTGGGGATGGGCGGCACCTATCACCACATCCACCTGCACACTCGCACGCCAGCCCGCCAGCGCCTGCAGGGCCTTGAACAGTTCGCCGCCATCATCGCCGCCGGTGAAAAATACCAACACCCGCTGCACGACGCCGGAGCGCGGTGCAGTGCGGGCACGGGCCAGCAGAAACTCTTCACGCAGCAGCGCAAACTCAGGGCCGAACAGGGTTTGTGCGGGCTGTTGCAACCAGGGCGCGTAACGCGCGCTGGACTGCTCGTCGAAGCCTTGGTCGAGCAACAGGTCGCAATCCAGCGGGCGGTTGGCCAGGTCGTCGATCACCATCAGGTGCCGGGCAAAACCACGGGCGTTGCGGTGCCACAGGGCATCCAGACCGTAATGATCGACCACACACCAATCGAACTGACGCCCGCCCAACTGCTGGGCCAGGGCGCTACTGTCGGCAGCCCCATCGATGGCCGCCTCGGCCGTCGCGGCCTCGGCGTCCGCCATGGCAGGCAAGCGCAGTAGCTCATAGGCCGCGGGGATCAGTTGCAAGGGCGCGCCGGGCAAGTCACGGCAGGCAAAGGTCAGGTGCGCGCCCTGCTCCTGCAACTGCCGGGCAAGGGTCAGGCAACGCATCAGATGGCCGCTGCCGACCGCCAGGGAGGCGTCTACCCGGAACAGGACGCGCACTTCAGATATCCCCATGCTGCTGCAAGCTGGCGTACATCAGCTCGGCGCGGTGCCAGTCTTGCGGGGTGTCGATGTCCTGCACCAGGTAACGGGGCAACAGCACCGGCAACGAGTGCGGGGCAAACAGGGCCTCGCCGCGGGCCCAGGCGGCCGTGCGGCCCCAATAGAACTGGCCGGCATCGTGATAGACCGGCTCCAGATCCTGGGAGCGGGTTTCGTAATACTCGGGGTACAGCGACTCGATGCACTGCTGCTGATTCAAACGAATGGCGCGCTGCACCGGAAAACCGTAACCGGTGATGCTGAAGGCAAATTCCTTGTCCGGCCGCGCCTGCAGAATCGTCAGGCCCTCGCGCAAGCTGGCCGGCTGCACAAATGGCGCAGTGGCATACAGGCAGCAGGCGTAGTCCGGCTGGTAGCCGAGCTGCGCCAGCTCGGCCAGGGCATGCTGGATCACCTCGACGGTGCCGGCATGGTCATCGGCCAGCGCCGGCGGCCGTACAAACGGCACCTCGGCACCCAGGCTGCGGGCCACTTCGGCGATTTCCGGGTCATCGGTGCTGACCACCACACGGTCGAACACCCCGGCCGCCAGGGCAGCGCGGATGGAATAGGCAATGATCGGCTGGCCATGGAACAGCTTGATGTTCTTGCGCGGTATGCGCTTGCTGCCACCACGGGCCGGAATGATCGCCACGTTACTCATGGGCGCTTTTCCAGCAGAAACCAGTTGAGGTCATCGGCGGGGAAATTGCTGTCACGGCGATAGACGAAGCCGTAATCCACCAGGCGCAGATCGGCATACAGGTCGAGCATCTCGCCGGCAAAGTCACGCTTGAACAACTTGCCGGTATGCCCGCGATAACTGACCTCGACCGGCGCCGGGCTGTAGTACTCGGCAATCAGCACATAGCGCTGGCTGGCGTCATAGAGCTTGGCGTACGCCTGGGGCAACAACTCCGGTGGCAGATGGATCAGCACGCCTTTGGTAAAACTCAGGTCGACGGTCTCGCGCACCGGGTAGTCGAACAGTGAGCCCTGCCATACCGTCGCCACGTTAAGGCGGTTGGCGATCTCACAGGCCTTGGCGTTCAGTTCCACACCGTGCAACTGCGTAAGGGGAAACAGGCGCGACAGGGCTTGCAGGTTGAGCCCCCGGTTGGTGCCCAGCTCCAGCACGCTAGCCAGACGCCCGGCATTACGCAGGGCCTGGGCAAAGAACGCCGTGGCCCAGGCTACAGGTAGCTCGCCATCGTTGCGGTCGACGTACTGATCGCCAAACTCGCCTTGCCAGAAACGCTCTTGTTCAGTCAGCTCACGCATGGGCGCGCTCTCCGCTCGGTTAATGCAAGACGCTGATCAGCGCCTGCACCACCTGCTCTTGTTGTTCGTCGGTCATATCAGGGAACAGCGGCAAACTGATGGCCTGACGGTAATAGCGCTCGGCCTCGGGGAAGTCACCGGTTGCGAAACCCAGCTGGCGGTAGAACGGCTGCAGATGCACCGGGATGTAATGCAAATTGACGCCTATTCCAGCAGCGCGCAGGGCGGTGAAGATCTGCCCTTGATCGCTGTGCAGCCCGTCCAGTTGCAAACGTACCGGGTACAGATGCCAGGCCGATTCCGCGCCCTGTTGCGCGCTGGGCAAGGTCAATGGCAAGTCCGCCAGCAGCTCGGCATAACGCGCCGCGAGTGCCCGGCGGCGCGTGACAAAGGCATGCAATCGAGTGAGCTGGGACAGCCCCAACGCCGCCTGGATATCGGTGATCCGATAGTTGTAGCCAAGCTCCAGCTGCTGGTAATACCAGGGGCCGTCGCTGGGCTGGGTCATCAACGCGGGGTCGCGGGTGATGCCGTGGCTGCGCAAGCGGCGCAGGCGCTCGGCCAAGTGATCGTCCTGGGTTGTGAGCAAGCCGCCTTCGCCAGTGGTGATGATTTTTACCGGGTGAAAGCTGAATACGGTGATATCGGCGTAGTCGCCGCAACCGACCGGGCGGCCCCGGTAGCTGGCACCGACCGCGTGAGAGGCGTCTTCGATGATCTTGAAGCCGTACTGCTCGGCCAACGCACGAATACCGGCCATATCGCAGCTCTGCCCGGCGAACGCCACCGGCACCACGATTTTCGGCAGACGCCCCTGCCCTTGTGCCTGCGCCAGCTTGGCGGCCAGGGCCGGAACACTGAGGTTAAGGGTCAGCGGATCGATATCGACGAAGTCCACCTGCGCACCGCAGTACAAACCGCAGTTGGCGCTGGCCACGAAGGTGTTGGGGCTGGTCCACAGCCAGTCGCCGGGCCCCAGGTCCAGGGCCAGACAGGCAATATGCAGCGCCGCGGTGGCGTTGCTCACCGCAACCGCGTGCCGGGCCTCGCAGGTGGTCGCCATGGCCTGTTCGAAGCGTTCGATGGTCGGCCCCTGGGTCAACCAGTCGGAACGCAGCACCTCGACCACCGCGTCGATATCCTGCGCGGAAATGCTTTGCCGGCCGTAAGGGATCATCGATTCAGGACCAGGCTTCGCCAAGCTGACGCAGCTCGTCAATGCTCAGGTAATGGGTATTGGTGTCCGACACATACTCAAAGCTTTCGCTCACCGGCACGCCCTTCTCCCCCAGGCCATCGAGCGCATAGTCGCTCTGCTCGGTGAAGACAATCGACGGGGCAATCACAAAGTGCCGGGCAAACTCGAAGGTGTGGTTGCTGTCGTCACGGGAAATCATCATCTCGTGCAGCTTTTCACCCGGCCGGATACCGACCAGACGGTGCGGCAGATCCGGGGCCAGAGCCGAGGCCAGGTCGACGATGCGCGCGGAGGGAATCTTCGGCACGAACAGTTCGCCGCCGTGCATGCGCTGGAAGCTCTTCATCACGAACTCGACGCCTTCGTCGAGGGTGATCCAGAAGCGCGTCATACGCTCGTCGGTGATCGGCAGATCGACCGCGCCTTCATTGATCAGCTTGCGAAAGAACGGCAGCACCGACCCCCGCGACCCCACCACGTTGCCGTAGCGCACCACGGCAAAACGGGTTTGCTGGCCACCGGTAATGTTGTTGGCGGCAATAAACAGCTTGTCGCTGAGCAGCTTGGTGGCACCGTACAGGTTGATCGGGCTGGAAGCCTTGTCGGTGGACAGGGCAACGACCTTCTCGACGCCATTGGCCAAAGCCGCATTAATGATGTTTTCGGCACCGTTGACGTTGGTGCGGATGCATTCGGAAGGGTTGTACTCGGCGGCCGGCACCTGCTTCAGGGCGGCGGCGTGGACGACCAAGTCGATTCCACGCATGGCTTGCTGGACGCGCTCGGCGTCGCGTACATCGCCGAGGAAATAACGCATGCAGGGCGCGTTGAACTCCTGCTGCATTTCGTATTGCTTGAGCTCGTCACGGGAGAACACCACCACCCGCTTGGGCTGGTAGCGATTGAGCAGGGTGCGGATAAAGGCCCGACCAAAGGAGCCGGTACCGCCAGAAATGAATACGGACTTGCCATCGAACATACCGCTCTCCCCTGCCTGATCAGACGCTGTCGTGCTCTATAGCACGGCATCTGGCTCCATTGACAATTTTATGGCGCACGTTTCTGTAGTGAGGTCACCATAGCAAGCATGGTGCCAACCCTCCGAAACGCAAGGGAAAGCGTAAATCACCGCCGCGCGTTGGGCGCGCGGCGGGTTCGTCAGGTGATGTAGTTGAACAGACTGAGGTTGGCGATCTTCACGTAGCTCTGCTGCGCCGCTGACAGAATGGTGCTCTGCAACGAAAGCCGGGAGATGGCATCGGCGTAGTCCAGGTCTTCAAGATCAGATTGAACCGACTTGTTGACCAGGGTGACGTCGCCAATGAATTCGCCAGTGGAGTCCAGGGTGTTTAGCCGCGCACCCACCGAGCCGCGCACAGCATCGACCTTGGAATACACCGAGTCGAGGTTGGAAAGCGCCACTGCCGCGGTGTCACGGATCACGCGGTTGTCTTCGACGCTATTGCCAGAACCTTGCAGGGCTTTGCGCAGATCGGAAACGGTGTTGAGCAGGCTGCGCTTTTCTTCGCTCGGTTTGCGGTTGATGGTGAAGTCGTCGCCGGTTTGCGGCACCCCGTCGATCTGCACCTTTACCCCACCGTAATTGATGAAATCGGAGGTGGCCGAGTTGGTGTCGAGGGCACCGGTCGTCAACTGGCCGGCAGGGGGTGCCAGTGGATCGTAGGTGGTCCAGTCGTAACCGGCCGGCAAGGTGGCCTGGTCGTACACCACATAATCGGTGCTGTTGAGAAAGTGAATGCCCACGCCGTCGGTGGCCACTGGCGGGTTGCTGGCCGGGAAGGTGTTTTCGTAAGCGCTTTTGTCGGTGACCAGGCCCAGGGAAATACGCCCGGTGCTGACCGTGCCGTCGACGTTGACACCGACCGTGCCGTGGTTGGTAGTTACGCGGTTGGCGTTGACGACGTTCTCGAACAGGTCTTTGCCGTCGTCGCCCAGGTTGACGAAGGTGCTACTGGCGATCTGCACGCTGCGCTCGGTTTCGTCGCCCTGGTAGCTATAGGTGCCATCGGCATTACGCACAAAGGGTTGCTGATCCGATTGCGAGCCGCCAAACAGGTAATGCCCGCTGGCGTCTTTGCTGTTCATCAGGCTGAGCAGTTCGTCTTCGCGCTGTTGTACCTCAGTGCCCAAGGACGAGCGATCAGTGGCGTCGAGGGTACCGTTACCCACCTGTACGCTGATTTCACGAATACGCTGCAGTACGGTCTCGATGGAGCTGAGGATGGCCTCTTCGGAGTTCAGACTGTTCTGCGCGGCGGTGTTGTTGGAGGTGTACTGGGCGTTGAGCGCCTGTTCCTGGCTCAACTGCAGCAGCCGCACGGAGGCGACAGGATCGTCCGCCGGGGTGAGGAGGCGTTTGCCGGTACTGATCTGTTCCTGGGTGCGCGAAACGTTGGCGTAGTTCTTCTGCATTCCGCTGACGGAACTATTGAAGGCCTGGATAGTGGAAATTCGCATAACTAACTAGCCTCAGTTGAAGGCGCCTATGAGCGTATCGAACAACGACTGCGCAACTTTAATCACCTGTGCAGAAGCATTGTAGTACTGCTGGAACTGCACCAGATTCGCCGCCTCTTCATCCAGGCTGACGCCGGAGAGCGAGTCGCGGCTGTTCTGCGCCTGGGTCAACACGGTTTCGGCGGCATCGGCATTGACCCGCACTTGCGCGGTCAACGAACCCACCCGCTCCACCAGCCCACTGTAGGCGTCGTTGTAGGTCGCGCCTACGCCAGTGGTACCCACGGTTTTCTGGGTTTGCAGATCGATCAGTTTCAGGGCATTGCGGTTGTCCGCATTGCCTGCCTTGTTCTGTCCCAGGGTAAAGGTATCGCCCGATTGCGGCGTACCTGTAATGGTGAATTCGTAGGAGTAGCTGTTGTTGGTGCCCGGATCGGTGTAATCCAGCCGCAGGGTGTTGGTCTGACCCGGGGTCAAGGCGGTGGTCGACGGCGACACATAGCTCAGCGTCGCGCCCGCCGGCAGCGTGCCGGTCAGGGTATTGGTGGCGGAATCGAATGTCAGCGGCAAGCCGGTACCGAACAGGTCCTGCAGGTCGGTGACATCGATTGGCGAAGGCCCGCTGATCAGGTTCGGCTGACTGATCACCCCGGTGCCACGGTTATTGGTGGTCGCCTCGGCACGTGCGGAGCCGGCGAACGCCAACTGGTCGGCCGACTGCAAGTCAGTACCAAAGTCGAAAGCGCCGCGGCGGGTCGGTTGCAGGGTGAAGCGATCACCCGCATTGGGGGTGCCATTGATGGTGACTTCAAAGCCCTGATCGGCGGCCGGCGTGGTGCTCGGATCGGTCATCGAAATGGTATAGGGCGGCCCGGCGCTGGCGGTGACAGTCATGCTCGCGCCATCGCTCAGGCGGCGGGCGGTGAAGTTGGTGCCATCGAAATCCAGGCGGTAGTCGCTGGTGGTCAGCAGACCGGCATCGGTGATGTCCATCGAGCCGGTGGCGTTACCGGTGTTGGTAGATTGCGCCAGCACCCGCAGCGCTGCGGCGGTCGGGTCGTTGATATCGCTGAACAGCGGACTACCCGCGCGACCATTGAGATCCAGGCCCTGGCCTAACTGATCGTTGATGGTGTCGGTCAGGACAATCGCCATCTGCCCGAGGCTGTTGTAGGTCTTGTCCAGGGTGGTGTCGCGGTAGGCCAAAAGGCCGCCCATTTCGCCGCCGGAAATCTGTGTGGAGATGGTCTGCGAGACGCCCTTGGTGCTCAGATCGATCTGGAACTTCGACGGATCATCAACACCGGGTTTGGCGGTCAGGGTCGAGGCGGTATTGCCCACCACCAACGGCTGCCCGGTGCCGACGAACAGACTGACGCTGCCGTCGTTCTGCTCCACGCTCTGCACACCGATGATCTTGGAGATCTGCCGGATGGTTTCTTCCCGGGCGTCGACCAGGTCATTGGGCTCGGCACCGGCACCCCGGGCGCGGGCAATGGCATCGTTATAAGAGGCCACGCTGGCGGCCATGGAGTTGACCTGGGTGGTCAGCGCGTCGAGCTGCTGGTTGATCAGGCCGTTCTGTTTGTCCAGTTGGTCGTACAGGGTGTTGAACGAATTCGACAGGCCCGACGCCTGGGACAGCACCGCTTCGCGGGCGGCCGTCGAGGATGGGTCCTGGGACGCGGTCTGCAGCGAGGCGAAGAATTTTTGCAGCGCCGGGCTGATCCCCGTGGTGCTGTTGGACAGCAGCGAGTCGAGTTGCTCAATCTGGCTTTTGAACGACTGCAGCTCGCTATTGGAGCTGGTTGCCGTACGTACCTGATTGGTGAGGAACTCGCTGGCCAGCCGGCGCACGTCCACCACCTGACTGCCGGAGCCGATATAACCGGCACCGGTGTACTGCGAGATACCGGTCTGCTGCACCGACTCCTGGCGTGAGTAGCCCGGGGTGTTGACGTTGGTGATGTTATGCCCGGTCACCGTCAGGGCGGTCTGCGCGCTGCGCAGGCCTGACAGCCCTACTGATAACAAGTCAGCCATGTCGATTCCTCACTAGAAACATCATCACTGCATCCTTACAAACGCGTGGCAGTCGATTCGCCCGCGGCGATGGCTTGGTACGTCTGCATATGTTTGGCGATCTGCGCCACTTTGTTGGCGTACTGTGGGTCGGTGGCGTAACCGGCCTGCTGCAGTTCGCGCACGAACTGTTTGGGGTTGGCGGTAGCGTCCAGCGCGTCGCCGTAACGGTCGTTGTTCTGCAGGAAGCTCACGTAATCGTTGAAGCTGTCCTGGAAGCTGTCGTAGGAGCGGAATTTCGCCGTTTCCTTCACTGCCTGGCCGCCTTTGTATTCGGTGGTCAGGGCCCGCGCCGACTCGCCAGTCCAGCCGCCGGCGGCCTTGATGCCGAACAGGTTGTGGCTGCTGGAGCCGTCGGAGCCACGAATGATCGACTTGCCCCAACCGGTTTCCAACGCGGCCTGCGCCACCAGATAAGCCGGGTCTACGCCAATCTTTTCTGCTGCTTCTTTGGCCATCGGCATCATGGTGGCGACGAACTCGTCGGCCGACTTGAATGCCGACTTGCCCGGTGCCAAAGGCGGCTGCGCCAGACGGCGGCCCGAGCCGGCATCGATGGCATCGAGCAGGGCGTTCTTGCTGCTCGAGGCCGCACCGATGGAGGCCGAATTGCTGGTGGAATTGGCCGCCAGCCAGTCGTTCTGCGCCAGCGGCTTGCCGTCGGCGGTCGCACCCGCTGTTGTATTTGGGACAATCCCGGCCAGCAATCGGTCAGTCAAAGTTCCCGGCAGTGACAGGCGGCGCTTGTTGATCAGCTTCGAATCGTCGCGGGTCTTGTCCACCGCCGGCAGTTCCTTGACGGCATGGCTGGTGAGGGTCTTGTTTGCCGTTTCGCCGGTGCTGCTGGCGGCGCTGGCACCGGTGGTCGCGTTGATGGCGCTGGCGTCAGCGGTCTGGGCAAACGGATTGGCCTTGTGCGTGCCCTTCTGCATCTTCGACATTTGCCGCGCCAGCACATCGGCCAGGCCGATGCCGCCCTCTTTGGACATCTTGACCGCCAGCTCCTGGTCATACATCTGCTGGTAGGTCTTGGCCTCGTTGCTGTTCATGAAGTTGCCTTCGGAGAACGCTTCGTTAGCCGAACGCTGAGCCTTGAGCATCTGGTTGAGGAACAGCGACTCGAATTCCTGCGCCACCTTCTTGATGTTGGCTTCGCTGTCGCGGTCTTTGCCAACCTTCAGATTGGCCAGGCGATTGATATCGCTATAGGCCCCGCTGTCCAGCTTGGAACCAACCCCGGATGTCAATTTCGCGTCCATGGCTGCCTCCTTAAATCACGATCAGATCGGCCTGGAGCGCGCCGGCTTGCTTCAGCGCCTCCAGGATTGCCATCAGGTCAGACGGCGATGCGCCGACCTGGTTAACCGCCCGTACGATTTCATCCAGCGTGGTGCCGGGGCCGAACTTGAACATCGGCTTGGTTTCCTGCGCCGCGTCCACCTTGGAGCGCGGCACCACGGCGGTCTGGCCGTTGGAGAAGGCACCGGGCTGGCTGACGATGGGGTCTTCGGTGATGGTCACGGTCAGGCTGCCGTGGGTCACGGCGGCTGGCTGCACTTTGACGTTCTGGCCAATGACGATGGTGCCGGTGCGCGAGTTGATGATGACTTTCGCCACCGCCTGGCCGGCGTCCACTTCGAGATTTTCCAGAATCGACAGGTAGTCCACCCGCTGATTGGGATCCAGCGGCGCGCTGACGCGGATCGAGCCGCCGTCGATGGCCTGGGCCACGGCTGGGCCGAGCAGTTCGTTGATCTGGTCGACCATATGCTTGGCGGTGGTGAAGTCCGGGCGATTGAGATTCAGCGTCAGGGTGTTGCCCTGATCGAAACCGCTCGGCACCGGCCGCTCAACGGTGGCACCGCTGGGTATCCGGCCGGCGGACGGCACATTGACGGTAATTTTCGAACCGTCACCGCCCTCGGCATCAAAGCCGCCCACCACCAGGTTGCCCTGGGCGATGGCGTAGACGTTGCCGTCGATACCTTTCAATGGGGTCATCAGCAGACTGCCGCCGCGCAGGCTTTTGGCGTTACCAATCGAGGAGATGGTGACGTCAATGGTCTGCCCGGGCTTGGCGAACGCCGGCAGGTCGGCATGGATCGACACCGCTGCAACGTTTTTCAGCTGCACGTTGCCGCCGGTAGGCACCTTGATGCCGAACTGGGCCAGCATGTTGTTGAAGGTCTGCACAGTAAACGGCGTTTGCGTGGTCTGGTCGCCGCTGCCACTCAGGCCTACGACCAGGCCGTAGCCAATCAGCTGGTTGGAGCGCACGCCCTGAATGCTCACCAGGTCTTTGATCCGCTCAGCCTGCACCGCCGAAGCGGCGAGCAGGAGACAACAGGCGGTAAGCAGTCGTTTGATCATGACCGGCACTCAGAAAGGGAACAGCGGGCTGATAAAGAAGCGGTCGAACCAACCCGGCTGGTTGGCATCGGCAAAGGCGCCGGTTCCCGAATAAGTAATGCGTGCATCGGCGACGCGGGCGGACGACACGGTGTTGTCGGTGGCGATGTCATCGGCCCGCACCAGGCCGGCGATGCGCACCAGTTCGTCACCGGTGTTAAGGGTCATCCACTTCTCGCCACGGACCGCCAGAATGCCGTTGGGCAGCACCTCGGCAATGGTCACGGTGACCGAACCGGTCAGGCTGTTGCTCTGCGCTGCCGTGCTTTTGCCGGAGGCGTCACGGGAGCCGCCATAGGCGGCCTCCAGGCTGAGCTTGCCGGCATTGATGGGGTTGGCACCGATGTCGGGGTTGTCCACCGATACACTGCCGCCAAACAGCGAGGTGAGGCCCAGAGAGGTTTTGCTGTCCTTGGCAATATCCGAGTTGGCGTTTTTGCTCGCCGAGGTGCGCTCGTTAAGGGTGATGGTGATGATGTCACCGACACGGTAGGCCTTGCGGTCGCCATACAGGTTGTTTTCGAAACCGGTCTGGTAGATCGAGCCGTTGTTCTGCGCCGCCGGCAGCGGGGTGCGCGGCAGCACTGGCGCGTAGTAAGGGTCGTTCGGCTTGGGCGGAGGCGCAACGCAGCCGCTCAGAGCAGCGAGGCCAAGCAGGGGAAGTAGAACAAGCCGTTTCATAACGAGTACCTCACGTAATTCTTTGCTAAAGCAGTGCCAAACCGGATCGTGCCACCCTCTGCCTACCAGCTCCTTATGGCGGGCTAAACGGGCTGTGGCCAAATCCCGTCAGCGATTAAAGATTCTGGGTGATAAACGACAGCATCTGGTCCGCGGTGGAGATCACCTTGGAGTTCATCTCGTAGGCGCGCTGGGTGGTGATCATGTTGACCATCTCTTCCACCACGCTGACGTTGGAGTTTTCCAGGGTGTTCTGCTCGATGGTGCCGAGGCCGGTCAGGCCAGGAGTACCCACTTGCGGCGCACCACTGGAAGCGGTCTCCAGGAACAGGTTGTTGCCGATTGCTTCCAGGCCGCCCGGGTTGATGAAGTCCGCGGTCTGGATATTGCCGACGATCTGCGGCGTGGGATTGCCGGAGGTGGTCACCGAAGCGGTACCGTCTTCACCAACAGTGAAGGTGCGCACTTCGTTGGGCAGCACGATGGCTGGCTCCAGGGGGAAACCGTTGGAGGTCACCACTTGGCCGTCGGAGTTCAGGTGGAAGCTACCGTCACGGGTATAGGCAATGGTGCCGTCGGGCTGCAGGATCTGGAAGAAACCGCGGCCGTTGACCGCCATGTCCAGCGGCTGCTCGGTGGTTTGCAGGCTACCGGCGGTAAACATCTTCTGCGTGCCGACAATGCGCACACCGGTACCCAATTGCAGGCCGGACGGCAGTTGGCTGTCCTGGGTGCTCTGGGCACCCGGCTGACGGCGGATTTGGTAGAGCAAGTCCTGGAATTCCGCCCGGTCGCGTTTGAAACCGGTGGTGGACACGTTGGCCAGGTTGTTGGAAATGGTCGTCAGGTTCATGTCCTGGGCGGACAAACCGGTTTTACTGACCCACAGAGCCGGAAGCATGAATGTTCTCCTCGGGTGCCGGTTTCACGGCACCACGTACTGATAATTAGCTAAGTTGCAAAACACGAGCCAGGGACGTGGCGTCGTCTTCGGCCGTTCGCATCATCTTCACTTGCAGTTCGAACTGGCGGGACAGTGAGAGGATCGAGGTCATCTCCTCCACCGCGTTGACGTTGCTGGTCTCGACGAAACCGGAGGTCAGCTTGACGTTGTTATCCGCCAGCGGCGGCGTGTTGCCCTTGAAATGGATCATGCCGTCGAGGCCCTTCTCCATTTGCTTGAGGTCGGGGTTGACCAGCTTGATGCGGTCAACCTCGGCCAGCACGTTCGGCGCTTCGCCGAGGGCACGAATGGTGATGGTGCCGTCTTCGCCGATCTCCACCTTCTGCTCCGGCGGCACGGCAATCGGCCCGCCATTGCCCAATACCGGCAAACCGCTGCCGGTGCGC
Source organism: Pseudomonas sp. TE3786 (assembly GCF_054057335.1). Lineage (NCBI taxonomy): Bacteria > Pseudomonadati > Pseudomonadota > Gammaproteobacteria > Pseudomonadales > Pseudomonadaceae > Pseudomonas > Pseudomonas sp. TE3786. The sequence continues at coordinate 42,594 of NZ_JBSRZF010000005.1, read as the reverse complement.
AACTGGCCAAGAGCATCGATCTTCAGGCTGGCGGTCCGCACATAGGCTTCGCTGCCATCGGCGGCTTGCACGGCCATCCAGCCCTGGCCACTGATGGCCACATCCATGGGGTTGCCGGTGTCCTGCAGGGTGCCGGGAGTGAAGTCGGTACCCGGGCGCTCGCTCATGGCGTAAACGCGCGAGGGAAAGCTGTCGCCGAACACCTGCATGGAACGCGCTTGTTCGAAGTCACGGCGAAAACCGTTGGTAGAGATGTTCGCCAAATTGTTGGCATGGGCGCGTTGGGCCAGAGTGTTCTGGCTAGCCCCTGTCATGGCGACGTACAGCATTTTATCCATGGTATTTCTCCGAGATTGGGCCCTGCCAAACGCTGGCGGCCTGCGGCTCTATGCAAGCTACAAAGCAGGCATCGTGCCAATCCCGAATATTTTCTGTACACCATTGATAAGAAAGGAATTTTATAAACAACAAAGGGCTTCCAAAGAAGCCCCTTGCAGGTCTGCGGCGACGGTTTGCCGCCAGCGGCAAGCGCCGGCGCCAAAGAGTTAACGCAGGTTGATGATGGTTTGCGTCACCGCGTTTTCGGTCTCGATGGTTTTGGCGTTGGCCTGATAGTTACGCTGCGCCACGATCAGGTCGACCAGCTCGGTGGAGATATCCACGTTGGAAGATTCCAACGCACCCGCCGTCAACGAACCGAGGGTGCCGGCACGCGGAGTACCGATTACCGGCTCACCGGAATCAGCGGATTGCACCCAGGAGGTTTTACCCACTGGGGTCAGACCCTGCACGTTGGCGAAGTTGGCCAGAATCACCTGCCCCTGAATCTTCGACTGACCGTTGGTGTAGCGGGCGAACATCTGCCCGGTGTCGTCGATTTCCAGGCCCGCCAGCTGGCCGGTGGTGTAACCGTCCTGGGTCACGGCGTTGACCGCGAAGGTGCTGGAGAACTGCGTGGAGCCGCGGATATCGAAGGAGATATTCGCCGCCGCGGTAGCGCCATTGGACGACCAGGTGGCCGGTGTCGCGCCATCCGACTGAGCCGGTACCCAGCCATCGATACTCAGCTGGTTGTTGGCGTAGGAAAGGCCCGGGGTGTTGGCGGTGATATTGGCCAGATCCAGCTGCCCGGAACCGTCGAACGGAATGGTCGCGCTCAGCGGCGTGGTGGCGGTCGGGTCGAGCGGGTTACGCCCGTCGATCAGCACATTCATGGTCCAGTTGTTCGCCACCGGCGGTGTTGCAGCCGGGTCGGCATTGTTCACGAAGTACTGAGTCATCACATGGGCGTTGCCCTGGGCGTCGTAAATATTCACCGACGTCGACGAGGTGTAGCTGGTGGGATCGCTCGGGTCGAATGGCGTGGTGGTCGGCGCCTTGCTGCTGGAGTTCAGGTTGAAGCTCTGGGAAATGGCGGTGGTGGCCTTCGGCGCCTGGTTGGAGGTCTGAATGCTCAGATCACCTACCACGCCATTTTGCAGCTGACCGTTGCCGTCTACCGAATAACCCTGCAGGCGATAACCGTTGTTGTCGACGACATAGCCGGACTTGTCGGTACCGAAGTAACCGGCACGGGTGTAGCTGATCGAACCGTTGTTGCTGGTGACGAAAAAGCCGTTGCCGTTGATCCCCATGTCCAGGGCGTTTTCGGTGTAATCGATGGTGCCCTGGTTGAACAGTTGGGCCACGTTGCCCAGCAACACGCCACTACCGATGGCGTTGCTGCTGGCGCCCATCATGGACGAGGAATACAGGTCCTGGAATTCGGCACGGGACTGTTTGAAGCCCACGGTGCCGGCGTTGGCGATGTTGTTACCAGTGATATTCAGGTCACTGGAGGCGGCCTTGATACCGCTAAGTCCGATATTGAACGACATGGGATGCTCCTGAACGCCGGGCTGCCGGCAGTTATTGACCTATCACTTGAACTTTGGAAATGCCGATGCTGCCGAGGCCCGCAAGGTTGAGCAGCATCTCGCCGCCATTCACACCCAGGGTCACGCTATCGACGTTGGCCGGCAGGCTGGTGCCCATCGCCACTTCTTTACCGCCTACCGACGCCAAGGCATCGAAGCTGTATTTGCCTGGCGGCAAGGTATTGCCGCTGGAGTCTTTGCCGTCCCACATAAAGGTGATCTGGCCGGTGGCTTGTTGCCCCAGATTGACCCGCGCCACCTGCGCACCCGTGCTGTCGAGCACGTTGACGTACAGGTTGTCGGTGCCACTGGTGAGGGCAATGCTGCCTTTGAAGGTTTCGCTGGTATCCACCACCGCGGTGTCGGACGACAGAATCACCTTGCGACCCACCAGCGACGAGGCCTGCAGCGCCTGCGAAGACTGGGTGCTGGAGAGAATGCTCTCCACGCTGGTGTTGAGATTGTCGAGACTTTCCACTTGGGTGAACTGGGCCAGTTGCGCCACGAATTCACTGTTGGTTTGTGGGTCCAGTGGGTTCTGGTTGTTCATTTGTGCAACCAACAATTGCAGGAACTGATCCTTGCCCAGGGACTTGTCCGTGCTGGTTGTGTCCTTGACGGCATACTGGTCCAGTATCGAACTCTGGGTGCTTACGCTATCGACGGCCATTTCTTTCCCCTACGTTCGGCTTACTGACCCAGGGTCAGAACCTTGGTCATCATTTGTTTGGCGGTATTCATCATTTCGGTGTTGGTCTGGAACGCGCGGCTGGCGGAAATCATGTCAGCCATCTCTTCCACCACATTGACGTTCGGGTAGTAGACGTAACCGTCCTTGTCCGCCGCCGGGTGATTGGGTTCGTAGCGCGGGGTCAGACTGCTCTGGTCTTCCACCACACCCATCACCTGTACGCCACGACCGGAGTTGTCCTGATCGGCAAACAGCGAACCACGGTCGCCGTTCTGCTGGGCTTGCTGGTCGGTGAACATGGTGGCGAACACCGGGTGACGGGCGCGGTAGGTCTTGTCGACGCTGGACGACACGGTCTCGGCGTTGGCGATGTTGCTGGAGATGGTGTTCAGGCGGGTGGTCTGAGCACTCATACCGGTACCGGCGATATTGAAGACACTGGAAAGGGACATGACGTTGGTCTCCGTTATTCGCCGCGAATCGCAGCAACAAGGCCTTTGAATTTGGCGTTCAGCAGAGTGAAGCTGGCTTGGAAATTCACCGCGTTCTCTGCGTAATTGGATTGCTCGATCTGCTCATCGACGGTGTTCTGGTCAATCGATGGCTGCGTCGGCACGCGGTAGTTCATGCCTGCGGTGCCGGCATCCAGCCCTTCAGCAGCAATATGGCTGGTGTTGGTGGTGGCCAGCGAGAAGGAACCGTTCTTGCTCTTGTCCGCCTGGGCGGCGAGCACCGAGGCGAAGTCCATATCACGGGCCTTGAAATTGGGGGTGTCGGCGTTGGCGAGGTTGTTGGCCAACACTTCGGCACGCTGGGAGCGAAAGCCCAATGCCTTTTCGTGAATGCCGAGTGCTGAATCGAAGCTGATGCTCATGTCTGCGAACCTTGCCAACTGGCGAACTGGTTTTCCGTGCAGAACAATTAGCAAAGCTTATGCCAACTAATTTAGCTCTTATAAATCAACTAGTTGAAAAATTATCCAGCTGATTTCAGCGCCGGACCGGCAAGGCTTTTCCGCTGCCCGGCAATGGCGACGGGGTTGCCGGTTGAGGGTTTGCCGCTTGCGGCAAATAACCAGCACTAGCGCAATGCGCCCGGCCATTGGGAGTTCCCGTCTACAAACTCAAGCGAAAAATGCCATAGGTGCGAGTGATTTCCCCTACTGAGTGAGCAAGGTCCACGCCGAACAATCGACACCCCTCAATACCGGCCAAAAACCTGTACTCAGTTAGGAAACATCCCATGCACCACCCAACAACACCGCGACTATCACTACTCACCCTCGCCACCCTGGCGACCCTTGCCATGGCATCCAACGCTCACGCGATGCGTAACGGTACGCAACTGATTGGCGGCCTGGTTCCGCACTGGGCCGTTGGCAATTTCAGTTGCTCCGGTACCCTGATTACACCTCGGGTGGTTTTAACCGCCGGACACTGCACGGAGGCCAATCCAACACTCGGCTTCTACCACCGCTTAACAGGACAAGTGTATTACGGCAACACAGCGAGCTATCCACAGCATCATGGCCCGTTCGGCGACGTGGGCATCGTAATGATGGATACCCGGTTCGGTGGCTCAGGCGACGTTTCGACGGCTCCTATTGCCACTTATCAGGAAGAAAAACAGGTCACCCAGGGCAGTGATAACCCGGCGACCAGTAAGACACCCTTGGTGATCTACGCAAAAGACACCCCCACCGGCAACTTCAGCACGAACGCCCGAATTGCAGACGCATATTGGGACCCGCGCCATAACGACCTCTCTGTAATTCCAGATGGCCCGCCAATGATTTATCGCTCTGCGCACACCTTCCGCGCACTGGAGCCCGAACGCATGGTGGGTACAGCTGACAACGGAAATTTCTTCAAGCCCGGGTTAGTTCAGCAACTGAGCCTCAACCTTTTAAGTGATCAAAATATCGACAAAGCGGTGATCATTGCCGCAGCAACAGACGCACTAGGTGAAAACGGCGGATCGCCTATCTTTGCCGGAGACAGTGGCGGTGGCATATTTTTTCGCATGCCCAATCAAACGCTACGGTTTTTCGGCGTTGTATCTAGCGTGTACGTCCACACTCGCGCTAGCCGTCACTGGCCGTGGGTGGTGCAAACTCTTATCGATAAGGGGCTGCGAGACGATGCAATTTCACTGAGTAAAAAAGTGCTGGGCATTGGCGACTGGGGTAGCAATGATCGCAGAGGCCAAGTGGGTCAGATTTACGTCTATGACAACCCATACACCCACAAGATTGAGTACTTCCGACTGGCGAGCGTCGATAGCTCTGGCCGTTACGGGTACTTCCCCATCAACAAAAAAGACAATGAATATTGGGAGTACCTGGGCACAACGCTGCCCGATTTCGAGCAAGCCACCACACCACTGGGGGTTTGGGGAGCGAATGATAAGCATGGCACGCTGGGCGATATCTACATCTACAACAACCCTTACTCGCGCCAAGTCGAATATTTCCGTCTTACCAACCTAGGCAGTGATGGTCGGTACTGGTACTTCCCGATTAATCAGAAGGACAACGAATACTGGAAATACCTTGGCACCGACCTCCCAACCCAGCCGGCAGACCCGCGTTTTTAAGGTATCCCGCTGAAATGCAAAACGCCCGAAGCATGGCTTCGGGCGTTTTTTTGAAAGGCTTACTTAACTTTGTAGATGATGCCAGGGCTGCATTGCACCATCTGATAGTGGTCCGGCAAGCCGTTAAGCGCTTCGGATGCGCCGAGGAACAGATAGCCCCCGGGCTTCAACGTGGCGTGAATGCGCAGCAGGATGTCCTTCTTCACCTCGGCGGAGAAGTAGATCAACACGTTGCGGCAAAACACAATGTCGAACTTCCCCAGACTGGCGTAGCTGTCCAGCAGGTTGAGCGCACGGAACTCCACGCGGGTGCGAATCGCCGGTTTAATCGCAAAACGCCCGGCACCTTTGGGGTCGAAGTAACGCTGCAAACGCTCCTGAGACAGACCGCGGCCAATGGCCAGGCTGTCGTACTCACCGGATTTACAGGCTTGCAGCATGGCGCTGGAGAGATCCGTCGCCACAATCTGCACGCCGCCCTTGAGCTGGCCCAGGTTGCTGCGCTCGAACTCATCGGTCGCCATCGACAGCGAGTAAGGCTCCTGCCCCGACGACGAGGCCGCCGACCAGATGCGCAATCGCGCGCTGGGATTGGCCTTGAGCAGCTCAGGGTAAACCCGGGTTTTCAATACTTCGAAGGGATAGGTGTCGCGAAACCACAGGGTTTCGTTGGTGGTCATGGCATCGACCACCTGCTCGCGCAAACCGCCGCGCGGCATGCCTTGCATGCGTTGCACCAGTTCGCCGAGGGTTTTGATGCTGTTCTGTTCCATCAGCTTGTTCAGCCGGCTGGAGACCAGATACTGCTTGTTGGCCCCCAACACAATGCCACAGGCCTTTTCCAGGAAAATCCGGAACTGCTCAAAATCCACGTTACCTGAAGACACTAGCGCTGCCTCACCATACATATAGGTTGCTCAAGGGCCGCAAGGCCCTCAGCCCTCATTCCGAAACATTGATGCGCTCAACCACGCGGGAAGCCAGATCGTCGGGACGGAACTTCGCGAGGAAATCGTCGGCCCCTACTTTCTTCACCATAGCCTGATTGAATACGCCCGACAGGGAAGTATGCAGGAGGATATGCAATTTCTGCATGCGCGAGTCCGCGCGAATCTCAGCCGTCAGGGTATAGCCATCCATTTCCGGCATCTCGATGTCGGAAATCAGCATGATGAATTCTTCTTCCGGACGCTTGCCCTCGTCTGCCAGCTTACGCAGGAAATCCAGGGCCTGTCGGCCATCGTTGAGGGCGGTAACTTCCACGCCCACCGACTGCAGACAGCGGGTGACCTGCTTGCGTGCCACTGACGAGTCATCAACGATCAGCACATGCTTGGTCACGGCCTTGCCTTGGGTTTCCACGTCGATCACACCCACACTGATCGCTTCGGAAATAGGCGCGACTTCGGCGAGGATTTTCTCCACGTCGATGATTTCCACCAGTTGCTGGTCCAGGTGGGTCACTGCCGTCAAGTAGTGATCGCGGCCAGTACCCTTGGGTGGCGGATGAATTTCTTCCCAGTTCATGTTGACGATGCGCTCGACCGAGCGCACCAGAAAGCCCTGAACCTTGGTGTTGTATTCGGTGATGATTACGAAGCTGCTGTCCAGATCAGTGAGCCCGGCCCGGCCGGTGGCCATCGACAGATCCAGAATAGGGATGGTGCCGCCACGAATATTGGCCACCCCGCGAACCACCGGGCTGGACTTGGGCATGATGGTGAGCTTGGGGCACTGCAGCACCTCTTTCACCTTGAACACGTTGATGCCATACAACTGCTTGCTATCAAGGCGGAATAACAACAGCTCCAGTCGGTTCTGCCCCACCAACTGCGTACGCTGGTTAACCGAGTCCATCACTCCGGCCATACCCTGCCCCTCTTTAAAGTTTTGACCACCGAACCCTGCTTAGCCTAGCAGCCGGCACGGGCTTTGCTTTGAAGCAAAACATGAAACTGAAAACGCCACTTTTCCGACACACGCCACGCCGACTACCTACTGTAATCGGATCATGGCTAGCTTTGCTGGCATTTAGCCACATGAATTACGCGACTGCTGAGCTGACATTACCTGAACAACTTATCGGCGCAAGCCAAGGCTTTCTTGAGGTCACGGTTCAAGACTATTTAGAGCGTAGCGAAATCCAGGCGCGGCAAGAGATTCAAATCAACCGACTCGACCCACGGTTGCAATTGCAGTTGTGCGACGAAGACCTGACTACTGCCCTGGAGAGTCCGGCGCAACCGGTTGGTCGGGTCACCGTCAGGGTCAGCTGCGAAGGGTCGACGCCCTGGACCGTATTCGTTCCAGCCCAGGTAAAGCTTTACCGCAAGGTGGTGATCGCCATTCGCCCACTCAAGCGCGCGACCGAACTCAGCGAGGCGGACGTCGCCCTGGTGGAGCGCGATGTGGGTTTACTGACCCAAGGCTACCTGACCGATATGAGCCAAGTGCTGGGCACCAAGCTGACCCGCGGGGTAATGACTGATCAGGTGCTGGCACCGGTCTCCATCGAACAGGCCGAAGCCATTCGCAAGAGCGACCAGGTGGTGATCAGTGCGAAAAAAGGCGGGATAAATGTACGCATGCCGGGCGAAGCGCTGTCGGATGGCGTGGTGGGTGAACAGATCCGCGTGCGGAATTTGAGCTCGCAGCGGGTGATCAGAGCCCGCGTGCTGGGGCCGGGACAGGTGGAAGTACAGATGTAGATGGTTTTTTGCGCGCATTTTGCCGTGGCTTTTCATACACTGACGGCCTGTAGGACGCGGCAAATGGCCTTGGGAAAAAAATTCTAAAGTTTTCTAAACCAGCGCCGACAAGCTAGGCAAGCGTCCAAACACCGTCTGAGGTTTTGCATCATGGTCATCGATATCAACCGGCTAAATAATGCCGCCGCGTCCACCAGCACTGGGCGTACCGCTACGACCCAAACTGGTAGCCGCAACGATACCGCGAGCGCCACTCAACCTGCCGCACCGGCTACAGCCGCCGAACAAAGCACCGCGAAAACCGGTGAATCGGTGCAGCTCAGCCAGCAGGCACAGCAGTTGCAGAAAGTTACCGACAAACTTAGTGAGCAACCGATTGTCGACAAAGAACGCGTCGCCCGCCTGAAACAGGCCGTGGCAGATGGCAGCTATCAGGTCGACAGCAAACGCGTTGCCAGTAAACTGCTCGATTTCGAATCCCAGCGTTAACCCTTGCAGGGCGACTCTGGGGGTGTTGTTGGACGCCTAACTCCGAGAGCTCGCCATGCACGATCAAACCCTGCTGCACCTGTTCACTCAAGACATCGGCACCGCCTCGCAGCTACTTGAACTGATCGACGCCGAATTCCAAGCCCTCACCGACCGCGACCTACCCCGCCTGGAAAGCATTCTGGCGGACAAGCAACCGCTGCTCGCCGTACTTGGCCAGCATGGCGGCGAGCGCAACAAGCTGCTTACCACACTCAATCTCAGCCCCGACCAGAGCGGACTCAACGCTGTGGCCGAACAATCGCCCATTGGCGGTGAACTGCTCGAGCGTGGTGCCGAGCTCAGTACCCTGCTGGAACGCTGCCAGGCCGCCAATATCCGCAATGGCCGGCTGATTCGCGTCAACCAGGCGTCAGTGGGTGGCATGCTCGGTATTCTGAGGGGCAATTCCGATACGCCAGGGCTCTATGACAGTCGCGGCGGTGCCGCTAGAATCGGCCAGCAGCGCCCGCTCAGTCAGGCCTGAACACCACTTATAACAAGGCGCAGGGGACGTACCGGCACAATGCCAGTATGCTAACGCCCCAGATGGATAGTGCCACAGCATTTTGCTCGGAGAATTCTGGACCGTGTCCAACCCCTTCGCCGCGGGTGATGGCCCGCAACCACCGAAAGTCCTCAAAGCTCCGTTGGAAGTTTTTGCTGCGCTGCGCCAGCTGGAAGAACATCGCGACCCGCTGATCATCACTTTCCATGAACGCTCCCAGCGCTTTCAGACCTTTATCATTCAGATCAACCGCGAGCGCGGCTTGGTGGCCCTGGATGAAATGGTGCCCAACGACGGCGAGCGCTTTTTGAAAGCGGGCGAGAGTTTTCGCATCGAAGGTTTCCATGAAGGCGTGCGCATCGCCTGGGAATACAAGCAGCAAGTACAGGTCGGGCAGCTGGAAGGTTCCAACTGCTACTGGTGCCCGATGCCCACGGAGGTGCTCTACCACCAGCGTCGCAATGCCTACCGCGCCCCACTGAAACAAGCCCAGGCGGTAAATATCGAACTAGGCGGCGATCGTTTGAAAGTGCCCGTCAAAGGCCAATTGCTGGATATCTCCGCCACGGGCTGCAAGCTGCGTTTTCCTGGCGATGCCGGCAAAGGTCTGCAACCGGGTCAGGTCTATGAGCGCCTGACCGCCAAGTTGCCTTTTGGCGTGATCACTACCGCCGTGGAGCTGCGCCATATGGTCTACGACGACAAGCTGGACCTCACCTTCGTCGGCATGCGCTTTCACCGTATGAACGGCCTCGAACAACGGCAGATCGACCGTTTCGTCTACCAGCTGCAACGCGAAGCGCGGCGTGACGATATCGACGACTAGCGCCGTAAGCGGCAAAAAAACGCCACCCATTGAGGTGGCGTTTTTGTTTCCGCGAAGCAACAACCAATCAGGTTGATTTGGAGTCGGCCGGATTTTCCACCGTCGCAGCCGGCTGGGTTTGCATCTGGTCATGCACGATCTGCTCATCGACCCGCGGATCCAAGGCTGCCACCAGCGGCGAGCTGGTCATGTTGTCCGGCATCGACATATGGTGCAGCGGTGCATCGTCCACCTGGTGCAGATTGGTCACCGCATCCGGGCGAATGCGCAGCACCAGCACCGCGGCGCAGAAGCTGACAAAGGCAAATAGCATATTGGCACCGAACTGACGCATCAGCCCACCCGCTACCAACGGCCCGATACAGGCACCAATGCCAAAGGTCACCAGCAAGATTGCCGTCAACGACACCCGCCGCTCGCCTTCCACATGGTCATTGGAAAACGCCACGGCCAAGGGATACAGGCTGAACTGCAACAGGCAGAGCACAAAGCCGACCGGTATCAGCACCTCCAGCGGCACCGTCGGCATCACTGCCAGTGGCAACGCCGCCACCACCAGCAGACCGGCGCAACCGCGGATCAGCACGGCACGATCATGACGGTCAGACAACCAACCCAACGGCCACTGCACCACCAAAGCCGCCAATACGCAGCAGCCCATAAACAGACCGACCTGTTCATTGCTCAGGCCCTGGCGCGCCGCGTACAACGGCGCTAACCCGTAGAACGAGCCGATGACCAAACCGGACACCAGTGTGGTGGTCAGCGACTGCGGCACCCGTTTGATAAAAAACCGTGGCTCCAACGGTGCCGGCCGCATGGGTGCCGGGTGGATCTTGCGTGTAACCGCTACCGGCACCAGGCACAGCGAGAAACACATCGCCACCAGAATCAACAACTCAAGGCCCAACGCCGGATGCAGCACCAGTACCAACTGGCCCAACACCAGGCCCAGATAGGAGGCAATCATATAGCCGGAGAACACCATGCCGCGCTGGCTGGCCTCGGCCTGCTCGTTCAGCCAACTCTCGATGACCATGTATTGGCACATCATGCCGACGCCGACGATGGCCCGCAGTACGACCCAGGCTGGCAGCCAATCGATCAGGCCATGGCCCAGCACCGCCGCGGTGACGATACCCGCGCAGGTGACATAGGCGCGAATATGCCCAACCCGGGCGATCAATCTATGGCCAACCTTGCCGCCGAGCACCAGGCCCAGGTAATACGCCGCCATCAATGCACCGACCCACAACGAGTCGGTTTTATCGGCGGCCAGACGCAGCCCGAGGTAGGTGCTCAACAGACCCGAACCGATCAGCATCAGCAGGCTGGCGAAGTAAAGCGCTCGAAAAGACTTCCAGATTCGATGCATCAGCTTTCCGAACGGCTCCTTGAATGGGGCCAGGCCAACAGGGCCTGGCGGGTGACACTTAGGCTTGGGCAGCCAACACGCGACGCTCCCAAGGGGTGATTTCATCGAAGAAGCTGGTGAGCTCCATCGTCTTAGTAGCAATGTAGCCGTCAATGAACTCGTTGCCGAACATCCCGCGGGCCAGTTCGCTGCGCTGCAGGCGGTCTATCGCAGCCTGCATCGTAGACGGCAGCCGCAAGGCATCCGGCACGTCGAACTCACCCTGGATGGCCGCTGTCGGTTGCAGTTCCTGCTCAATGCCATACAGGCCCGCAGCCAGACTGGCAGCCAGGGCCAGATAAGGGTTGGCGTCGGCGCCCGGCAGACGGTTCTCCACCCGCCGCGCCACCGGCGAACTGGCCGGAATGCGCAACCCGGCCGCGCGATTGTCGTGGGACCAGCACGCGTTGTTCGGCGACGCATAGGGATGGAACAGACGCTGATAGGAGTTCACGTTCGGTGCGAACAACAGGGTGAAATCGGCCAGCGCCGCTTGCTGCCCGGCAATGAACTGATAGAACGCCGGCGTCGCCTCGCCATCCGCCGCGGTGAAAATATTCCGCCCACTGCCCTCTTCCACCACGCTCTGGTGAATATGCATCGAGCTACCCGGTGTCTGCGCCAGCGGTTTGGCCATGCACACCACGGTCAGACCATGCTTGAGCGCCACTTCCTTGAGCAGGTGCTTGAACAGAAAAGTCTGATCCGCCAACAGCAGCGCGTCGCCGTGCAGCAGATTGATCTCGAACTGACTTACGCCCATCTCGTGCATAAAGGTGTCGCGCGGCAGACCCAGGGCCGCCATGCAGCGATAAACCTCGTTGAAGAACGGACGCAAACCGGCGTTCGACGACACACCAAACGCCGAACAGCCATCTTCACGACGACCGTTCAGACCCACTGGCGGCTGGAACGGCCGCTGCGGATCGGCATTGGGCGCGAAGACAAAAAACTCCAGCTCTGTTGCCACCACCGGTGCCAGACCACGGGCACGGTACTTGGCCAGCACACGCTTGAGCAGACCGCGGGTCGACAGCCCCGAGCTGCTGCCATCCAGCTCGTCCGCATCACAGATGGCCAGCGCACGAGGCACCTCGCTCCAGGGCAGACGGTGAATCTGCGTGGGCTCGGCATTCAGCGCCAGGTCACCATCGTCACCGCCATAGAACGGCGCTGGCGGGTAGCCACCCATGATGCATTGCAGCAACACACCTCGCGCCAGCTGCAGCCGGCGACCCTCCAGAAAGCCGGCGGCGGTCATCACTTTGCCGCGCGGCACACCGTTGAGGTCAGGGGTTACGCATTCGATTTCGTCGATGCCGGCCAAACGCTCGGCAAGGGAACTGGGGCCATCTGTACTCATAACTTCTTATCCTTGTTGAAGCCATTCCGCACGCTAGCGGAGGCGCGTACAAAATACGCATCGGCTGTTCAGGATTTCAAGCAGCGAGCACAGATAAAGCGCCATAGCGCTTGGCAAGCGGAATAAAGAGAGGGGTGAAACGGCACAGCGATGGTGTCCCCTGCTGGAGTCGAACCAGCATCTAGCCCTTAGGAGGGGCTTATTCTATCCATTGAACTAAGGAGACAAACGCGACAAGACGGCAATGCTGCCGACCGGCCGGCATGTTAACGGCGAGCAGCCGTTTTGTCATGTATTTGCCAGGCAGGAAAACGCTGCCGCCATCGGGGTGCATGGCGGCAGCGAACCCGGCGTTGCGATCAGGCAGCAGCCACGTAAAGCCTGGACTGCGCAGTGCTTTCATCACGCAGCGTGCGGCGCAACTCTTCTGCCTGATGGGTCACGGCGGCCAACGCCTGATCCTTGACGTGGCCGTAGCCACGGATGCGCTCCGGCACCCGCGCCAGGGCCAACGCGCTATGGCGTTTGGCGTCACTCAGGCGTTGCTCGATCAACTGCACATCAGCTTCGTAGGCGGCAATCAATTCGCGCTCCAGATGACGCTCATGGCTGTAGCCGAACGGATCCAACCCGGTACCACGCAGGAACTTGAACTTCGCCAACAGGGCAAACGCCCGCACCATCCAGGGACCGAAACTGCGTTTACGCAGCTCGCCGGTACGCGGATCGCGCTTGCTCAGCCACGACGGTGCCAGATGAAACTGCAGCCGGTAATCGCCTTCGAACTGCGCAGCCAGTTGCCTTGTGAACTCGCCATTGCTGTAAAGACGCGCCACTTCGTATTCGTCCTTGTAGGCCAGCAGCTTGAAGTAGTTGAAGGCCACGGCCTCAGTGAGCGCCAGCGGTTGGCCGGGAAATACGCGGGTTTCTACCTCGCGAACCCGGCTGAGCAGCTGCAGGTAGCGCTCGGCATAGGCGTCGTTCTGGTACTCGCGCAGAGTCGCCGCGTTGCGCTCGATACGCTGCTCGAGGGTTTGCTCCTGTTCCGCTAGTTGTGCAGCGGCATCAGGTTTGGCCAACTTCGCCACAGCTTCAGGTGCATGAGCCGCGCGCCTGCCCCAGAGGAACGCCTGTTGATTCAAAGGCACGGCCACGGCATTCAGCTCGATCGCCTGATTGATCGCCTCGGCGCTCACCGGCACCAGCCCAAGCTGGTAGGCGTAACCGAGCATAAACAGGTTGGTGGCGATGCTGTCGCCCATCAGGCCCGTGGCCAGCTCGGTAGCTTCGACAAAATGGGTTTTGCTCGCCCCGACGGCCTCGACAATCGCCTGCTGCATGGCTGCCCCCGGGAACTCGGCATTGGGGTTGCGGGTGAACTCAGCAGTCGCCGCCTCGTGGCTATTCACCACCGCATGGGCGATTTGCTCGTTGAGTTTGGCCAGCGCCTCTTCACTGGCTGCCACCACCAGATCGCAGCCCAGCAGCAGATCGGTTTCCCCGGCAGCAATCCGCACCGCGTAGATATCGTCCTGCACCGCAGCGATGCGGATATGGGTAATCACCGGGCCGAACTTCTGCGCCAGCCCGGCCTGATCCAGCACGCTGCAGCCTTTGCCTTCGAGATGGGCCGCCATCCCCAGCAAGGCACCGACAGTGGTTACCCCGCTGCCGCCAACGCCCGGTAGCAGTATGTTGTAAGGCCGCTCCAGGGTTGGCTGCGACGGCTCCGGTAGCGTGGGGAAATCCGCGCCATGGCCCAATGCCTCGGGCTGACGAAGACGCCCACCGTGAACGGTGACAAAGCTCGGACAAAAACCATCGACGCAGGTGAAATCCTTATTGCAGGAGTTCTGGTCGATTTCGCGCTTTCTGCCCTGGGCGGTTTCCAGCGGCAGCACCGACAGGCAATTGGACTTCACGCTGCAATCGCCGCAGCCCTCGCACACCGCCGGATTGATAAAGGCGCGTTTGGCCGGGTCGAGCAATTTGCCGCGTTTGCGCCGCCGACGTTTTTCCGTGGCACAGGTCTGGTCGTAGATGATCACCGAGGTGCCTTTGAACTCGCGCAGCTCTCGCTGCACGGCATCCAGCTCGCGGCGATGGTGAAAGGTGACAATAGGGGCAAAGCCGGCGCGGCTGGGGTACTTGTCCGGCTCATCGGATACCAGGGCGATGCGCTTTACCCCCTCGGCAAATACCTGCTGGCTCAACTGATCGACGCGCAGTTCGCCATCGATGGGCTGGCCGCCGGTCATGGCCACTGCATCGTTGTAGAGAATCTTGTAGGTGATATTCACCCCGGCCGCGACCGCCGCACGCAGGGCCAACTGGCCGGAGTGGAAGTAAGTGCCGTCGCCCAGGTTCTGGAAAATATGCGGGGTATCGGTGAAGGGCGCTTGGCCGATCCAGGTCGCGCCCTCGCCGCCCATTTGCGTAAAAGTATCGGTGTTGCGATCCATCCATTGGGTCATGTAATGACAACCGATGCCGCCTTGGGCGCGGCTACCGTCAGGGACCTTGGTGGAGGTGTTGTGCGGGCAACCCGAACAGAAATGCGGGGTGCGTACGGTCTGGTGTTTAGGCGCGGCCAGGGCTTTTTCCTTGGCGGCGAGAAAGGCCAGGCGCGACTCGATCTGTTCGCTGGAGTAGATCGGTGCCAGGCGCTTGGCGATAGCACGGGCGATCATCGCTGGGGTCAGCTCGCTGAGGTTGGGCAGTAGCGACACGCCTTCTTCATCGAACTCGCCAACCACCCGCGGGCGTTTATCCACCGGCCAGTTGTAGAGCTGACCGGTAAGTTGGTCTTCGATGATGCTGCGTTTTTCCTCCACCACCAGAATCTCGTCCAGCCCCTGGGCGAACTCATGCACCGACACCGGCTCCAGCGGCCAGCTCATTCCCACTTTAAGCACCCGCAGCCCTACCTGGGCGCAGAGCTCATCATCGAGGCCGAGATCTACCAGCGCTTGGCGCACATCCAGGTATGACTTGCCGGTAGTAATGATGCCCAGGCGAGGATTGGGCGAGTCGAGCTTCACCTGGTTCAGATTGTTGGCCAGCGCAAAGGCGCGGGCAGCGTAGATCTTGAAGGTGTTCAGGCGTTTTTCCTGCACCAGCGGCGGGTCGGGCCAGCGGATATGCACGCCATCTTCCGGCAACTGGAAATCAGTGGGCAATCGCACCTCGACGCGCAGTGGATCGACGTCCACCACCGCCGAGGAATCGACGTTCTCGGCAATGGTCTTCAACGCCACCCAGCAGCCGCTGTAACGCGACAGCTCCCAGCCGAGAATGCCGTAGTCGAGAATTTCCTGGACATTGGCCGGATTGAGCACCGGGATCGAAGCAACGATAAACGCATGCTCGCTCTGATTGGCGATGCTGGAAGATTTGCAGCCGTGGTCATCGCCGGCCAGCAGCAAAACACCGCCATGGGCCGATACACCGGCGGAGTTGCCGTGTTTGAACACATCACCGCAGCGGTCCACGCCAGGGCCCTTGCCATACCACATGGCAAACACACCGTCGTAACGTGCGCCGGGAAACAGGCTGGTCTGCTGACTGCCCCACACGGCGGTGGCGGCCAGCTCTTCGTTGACGCCGGGCTGGAAGTGAATGTGGTTGTCTTGCAAAAAGGTTTTGGCTTCCCACAGGCTCTTGTCGAGATTGCCCAAAGGCGAGCCGCGATAGCCGGAAATGAAACAGGCGGTGTTCAGGCCATGGGCACTGTCGCGCTGTTTCTGCAGCATGGGCAGGCGGGTAAGCGCCTGGGTGCCGGTGAGATAAAGGTGACCGGTTGCGAGCCGGTACTTGTCATCCAGGCGGATCTCGGCCAGAGACATAGCGGGCGCTCCTGTTATTTTTATGGCGACCTGGGCGGCTACGGTGAAAGCCACCCCTTGCTTCGCCCCGACAGGATCACTGCCTGGGCGCATGGCTAAGAATATGACTGGGCGGTACGGCTTTTTTCTTTCTATTTTTCGGCTCCCGCGCCACTCTTGCGCATGATCTATCCAAGAACAAAAACAATCGGGAATGAGTCATGCAGAATCCATTGAGCCCTATCGATCGCAAGATTCTTCGCTTGCTGCAACACAACGCCGACCTGTCGGCGGCGGAGATTGCGGAAAAGGTCGAGTTGTCGCAATCACCCTGCTGGCGGCGCATTCATCGTATGCAGGAGGAAGGGCTGATCGAACGCAAAGTGGCCCTGCTCAATCCAACGTTGCTGGGCTTCTCGATCACCGTGTTCGTCAACATCAAACTGTCGGCGCATGGGCGCAACAACCTCACCGAGTTTGAACAGGAAATCGTCGGGTACCCGCAGGTGCTGGAGTGCTACACCATGGCCGGCGGCTCCGACTATCTGCTCAAGGTGGTGGCCAAGGACATCGCCAGCTATGAGCGTTTTCTGCGCGACCAGTTGCTACAGCGCCCCCACGTGCTGGAGGCGCACTCCAATATCGCCATGAGTGAGGTCAAGCGCACCACGGAGCTGCCGCTGGACCTGGTTTAGCGGCGTTATTTTTACCGGCGGTAGCTGGCAATCAGCTTCAACAGCGCAGCGACGGTGCGCTCGAAGTGGGCTGAGTTATCCAGTACATGCACCGAACCATCCTGCGTCGAGCTGTCCAGCTGGAACTGGGCATTGCGCGCCAGACGGGCGTCTATCTCTGCTACCGACTCACGACCACGGGCCAACAGGCGCTCGCGCAACACCTGGATGTCGACTGTCAACAGGATGGCCAGTAACCCCGGATAACGGCGGCGAGCCTCTGCCAGGTAGGCGCGCGAACCATTGACCAATACATCATCACCCGCCTCCAGCCATGTATTGATCTGCGCAGGAATTCCATAGGCCAGACCATTGGCACGCCAGCTCATGGCAAAGGCACCGTCGGCCTCCATACGATCGAACTGCTGCGGGGTTACGGCTTCGGCCTCTTCCCCCACGGCCTCGGCCGAGCGGGTGATCACGCGCCGCACCAGATGGCAGCCCTGCATCTCAAGCTGCGGACGAGCAGCCTTCAAAAGGCTGTCCTTGCCGGAACCGGAAGGTCCGATCAGATAAATCAGTGTACCCATCAAGCCAAACCTCTCGGCTATTGCACAGCGTCTTCGCGGCGTTGGGCAAAATTCAGCGGCAATCTTGCCTGATCGAAACGATGACGTGGCAAGCAAAAGGTGAAACCGCTCTAAATCAAGCCTGACGCCTATGACGTGAAGGTAAACATCAGCTTAAATAAGCCGTACTGCAGTACCAACGATGCAACTTTGACAAGTGGCACTCATTTTCGACAGTTGGTGCTGGCACAAAGCCTGTAGCCGGTTCAAAATCTGACACAGATTTGGCGTCAAATAACTGATGCAGTGACTGCTAAGTCAATTGGGGTTTGTGGAACTCCCCGTTGAACGGCTAGTGCTATTGATGGTCAAACCGGTGACAATCATGCAGCCAAGTGCCAGCATCGCTTCCTTGAACTAACCGGTTTAAATGTATGCGCCCTATGAAACAGGCTATTTATTCCAGCCGTACGGCTGACAAGTTCGTCGTTCGTTTACCCGATGGCATGCGCGAGCGCATCGCGGATGTAGCGCGTAATCATCACCGCAGCATGAACTCCGAGATCATCGCTCGCCTGGAGCAGAGCATGCTCCAGGAAGGCTCGCTGGACGAAGACCTGAGCATGCGCCTCGATAGACCGGAACTGTCCCTGCATGAGCGTGAGCTGCTGCAACGGTTTCGCCAACTGTCCCGTCGCCAGCAAAACGCTCTGGTTGCTTTGATCGCCCACGATGCCGAGATGAACGCGGAAGAGGCCTAAGCCGGCCCCACTGCTTCACTTACCAAGCCTCCATAAAAAAACCGCCAATTGGCGGTTTTTTTATGGTTGGGCTTTTTACATTTAAACGAAGCCAGGTGCCTAGAGCAGGAACAGGGTCGCCAGGCCCAAAAAGATAAAGAAGCCCCCGCTATCAGTTACCGCGGTGATCATAACGCTGGACCCCAGCGCCGGGTCGCGCCCGAAGCGGGTCAGGGTCATGGGAATCAGCACGCCCATAAAGGCTGCCAACAGCAGGTTGAGCGTCATAGCTGCAGTCATCACGATGCCCAGCGACCAACTGCCATAAAGCATATAGGCGACTGCACCGATTACTCCGCCCCAGACCACGCCATTAAAAGCCGACACCGCCAGCTCTTTGCGCATCAGGCGCGAGGTGTTACCAGTGCTCACCTGGTCCAGCGCCATGGCTCGCACGATCATGGTGATGGTCTGATTGCCCGAGTTGCCTCCGATACCAGCCACGATCGGCATCAAGGCCGCCAGTGCCACCAGCTTCTCGATGGAGCCCTCGAACAAGCCGATCACCCGCGACGCAATAAACGCAGTGACCAGATTCACCGCCAGCCAGGACCAACGGTTACGCAGCGATTTCCACACTGAGGCGAAGATATCCTCCTCCTCGCGCAGACCCGCCATGTTCAGCACTTCGGTTTCACTTTCTTCACGAATCAGATCGACCATTTCATCGATGGTCAGACGGCCGATCAGCTTGCCGTTCTTATCAACGACAGGCGCGGAAATCAGGTCGTAACGCTCGAAAGCCTGCGCTGCATCGTAGGCATCTTCATCCGGATGAAAGCTCACCGGATCGTCTGCCATTACCTCGGCAACCTGCTTGTCAGGATCATTGACCAACAGGCGCTTGATCGGCAGCACGCCCTTAAGCACGCCGTCGTAATCCACCACAAACAATTTGTCGGTATGACCAGGCAATTCTTTCAGGCGGCGCAGGTAGCGCAGAACCACCTCGAGGCTGACATCTTCGCGGATGGTGACCATCTCGAAGTCCATCAACGCACCGACCTGGTCCTCCTCGTAAGACAACGCCGAGCGCACGCGCTCGCGCTGTTGCGCATCGAGGGTTTCCATCAACTCATGGACAACATCACGTGGCAGTTCTGGTGCCAGGTCGGCCAGTTCGTCGGCGTCCATATCCTTGGCGGCAGCGAGAATCTCGTGATCGTCCATGTCGGCGATCAGGGTTTCACGTACCGAGTCGGATACTTCGAGAAGGATGTCGCCGTCGCGCTCGGCCTTGACCAGCTGCCATACGGTCAGACGGTCATCCAGCGGCAGCGCTTCGAGAATATGGGCTACGTCCGCGGAGTGCAGGTCATCGAGCTTGCGTTGCAACTCGGCGAGATTCTGTCGGTGGACCAGGTTTTCCACCCGCTCCTGGTGCTGGCCTTCCTGACGGTGCGTCAGGTCTTCGACCAGCTTGTGCCGGTGCAGTAATTCAACGACTTGTGCGAGTCGGTCCTGCAGGCTTTCTTGCGGTTTTTTTGCTTCTACTTCGGTCATAGCACACTCCACCCCCAGCGGCAGAGCGCGCCAAAGGGATCAATCAGTCAATTCTTGATTGGTAAAGCGAGGTCTTGAGCTACTACTGGGTAAGTCCATGATTGCGATCCATAAGCCTCGGCGAGGCTGACTGGCAAATGATACCACTGCTCCTAGGCTTTGCATGCGACAAAATCTAGGCAAGAACAAGCGCTTGCGCCACAAAGCTAGGTTTTCTCTGAATCCTGTGTACGACGCATTAGAAAGGCTGGGAGGCACTGCAAAGCGAATAAAAAATAGGCGTAGGGTGAGCAGACAACGTCACGGAGGACACCCCTATGCACCCATCCCTGTGCGCAACTGCGCTGGTCATATCGCTCGCCCCTGCCACCCTGTTTGCCACCACCGTATACCGCTGCGAGGACCACGACGGCAGGGTCACCTTCACCCATCTTGGCTGCCCGAGCGACCAACAGCTGCAACTACAGAACGCCGACAATCCACCGCCTGGCGGCACGGCGCAAGAAACCGGAAAAGCCGCCGGCAAATCCAGATCCACCCGCCCACCCAAGCCCGATGAAGAACACCAGGCCGTAGTCGGCATCGGCCTGCGCCAGGATGGCTGCGGCAATCTGCTCACAGCCAGCGCACGACGCAAGGCAATGATTGACAAGGAAGTGCAAGCGGGCATGAGCCGGGCAGACGTCGAGAGCATGCTCGGCAAGCCGGATAGCATCAGTAGCCAGAACGGCAAGATGCGTTACAACTACGTGGACAAACAGGACAAGGGCCGCAAGCGCAGCGTCAGCTTTGATGCCAGCGGCTGCGTAAAACCCTAGGCAATAAAAAAGGGTCTGCATTTCTGCAGACCCTTTAAATATGGTGCACTCAGGAGGATTCGAACCTCCGACCGCTCGGTTCGTAGCCGAGTACTCTATCCAGCTGAGCTATGAGTGCAATTTACAACTTTCAACTACTTTGCAGAGACTCTCTTGATACATCTCTGGCTTTAAATGACCGACTTGTTTTAGCAACAAATCAGGCTATCTAAATGGTGCACTCAGGAGGATTCGAACCTCCGACCGCTCGGTTCGTAGCCGAGTACTCTATCCAGCTGAGCTATGAGTGCAATGTGACGCAAATTATAAAGCTTCGAAACTGATGGTCAATCAATTTTTCCAGTAATTTCAACGACTTAGCGTAAAACCCCAGAACATCAATTTCGTTGAAATTAATGGCGGAGAAGGGGGGATTCGAACCCCCGACACCCTTTTGAGGTGTACTCCCTTAGCAGGGGAGCGCCTTCGGCCACTCGGCCACCTCTCCGCAACACGGGGCGCATGATATCCATGTTTTCCCCGTTTGCAAAGCCAAAAATTGATAAAAATTAGTGGCTTGGTTCTTGGTCCTTCTCTTTCTGGATGCGCTGGTAGATTTCTTCCCGGTGCACAGCAACTTCTTTCGGCGCATTGACGCCAATTCGCACCTGATTACCTTTAACGCCCAACACGGTGACAGTGACATCGTCACCTACCATCAGGGTCTCTCCGACCCGGCGAGTCAGAATCAGCATTCCCTTTCTCCTTACGGATTTACAGTTCAGGACAACTAGACAGTCTGCAAAAATTAAAATGGTGACGGCAGCGGTGCATATCAACCACCCCGCCGCCGTCACCCAAGTATTGACTAGTGTAGGCAGAAAGAAAGTTCCACCTACCCTGCCAAAAAGACAAAAGGCGCGGAATCAACCGCGCCTTTCGAATAATCGCTTATTCGCCCTGCCGGGCTGGGGCATCCAGCTCGAAGGCGGTGTGCAGGGCACGTACCGCCAGTTCCAGGTATTTCTCCTCAATTACCACGGAAACTTTGATTTCCGAGGTGGAGATCATCTGGATATTGATGCTTTCCTTGGCCAGGGCTTCGAACATGCGGCTGGCAACGCCTGCGTGGGAGCGCATGCCCACACCAACGATGGAAACCTTGGCGATCTTCAGGTCGCCGCTGACTTCACGGGCGTTGATCTCACGCGCAGTCTGCTCCAGCACTTGCTGGGCGTTCTGGTAGTCGTTGCGGTGCACGGTGAAGGTGAAATCGGTGGTGTTATCGTGCGCGACATTCTGCACGATCATGTCCACTTCAATGTTCGCGGCACTGATCGGGCCGAGGATCTTGAAGGCTACACCGGGGGTATCCGGCACGCCACGGATGGTCAGCTTGGCTTCGTCGCGGTTAAAGGCGATGCCGGAGATGATCGGCTGTTCCATGGATTCCTCTTCATCAATAGTAATAAGGGTGCCCGGACCCTCTTGGAAGCTGTGCAACACGCGCAGCGGGACGTTGTATTTGCCGGCGAATTCCACCGAGCGGATCTGCAGCACCTTGGAACCCAGGCTGGCCATTTCCAGCATTTCTTCGAAGGTGATCTTGTCCAGACGACGGGCCTGGGGCACTACACGCGGGTCGGTGGTGTAAACGCCATCGACGTCGGTGTAAATCTGGCACTCATCCGCCTTCAGCGCCGCAGCCAGGGCTACGCCGGTAGTGTCGGAGCCGCCACGGCCCAGGGTAGTGATATTGCCCTGCTCGTCCACACCCTGGAAGCCTGCGACCACAACCACACGCCCAGCCTTGAGGTCTGCACGAATCTTCTGATCATCGATCTGCAGGATGCGTGCTTTGTTGTGGGCGCTGTCGGTGAGGATGCGCACCTGGTTGCCGGTGTAGGACACCGCCGGCACGCCACGTTTGATCAGGGCCATGGCCAGCAGAGCAATAGTCACCTGCTCACCGGTGGACACCATCACGTCCAGTTCGCGCGGAACCGGTTGCTCGCTAATCTGCTTGGCCAGGTCGATCAGGCGGTTGGTTTCACCGCTCATGGCCGACAACACGATGACCAGCTCATTGCCGGCTTCGTGGAATTTCTTGACCTTCTCGGCCACCTGCTCGATACGCTCGACGGTGCCGACGGAGGTGCCCCCAAACTTCTGTACGATCAAAGCCATTTGCAGCTGCCTCAGCCCCTCATTAATCAGTCGCCTCGACCCGTTGCCAAGGCCTGCCGGGCAGCAGGCGGCAACTTGGGTCGAGCGTTATAGACCCTGTTCGACGAATGGCACAGTCAGTGCCAGCGCGGCGTCCAGCGCGCCGGCGTCAACGCCGCCGCCCTGCGCCATATCCGGGCGACCACCGCCCTTGCCGCCAACCGCTTGAGCGGCCTGTTTCATCAAATCACCAGCCTTGAGCTGCGCGGTCAGGTCTTGGGTAACGCCTGCAACCAGCACAACTTTGTCGTCGCTCACCCCACCAAGCAGGATCACTGCGCGGCCGAGCTTGTTCTTCAGTTGGTCGACCAGCGCCAGCAGCGCCTTGCCGTCCAAGCCATCCAGACGATGGGCGAGTACCTTCACGCCTTTCACATCCACAGCCGAACCGGAGAGGTCATCGCCCGCCGCACTGGCGGCCTTGGCCTTGAGCTGCTCCAGCTCTTTTTCCAGCTGACGGTTGCGTTCAACCAGACCGCCGAGCTTGTCCAACAGGTTGTCGCGGTTGCCTTTGACCAGCATCGCGGCTTCTTTCAATTGTTCTTCGGCGCCGTTCAGGTACGCCAGCGCCGCAGCGCCGGTGACTGCCTCGATACGACGTACGCCAGCGGCCACGCCGCCTTCACTGATGATCTTGAACAGCGCGATATCGCCGGTGCGCTCAGCGTGGATACCGCCGCACAGTTCCACCGAGAAGCTGCCGCCCATGCTCAGTACCCGCACGTTGTCGCCGTACTTCTCGCCAAACAAGGCCATAGCGCCTTTGTTCTTGGCGGTTTCGATATCGGTTTCTTCGGTTTCAACGGCAGTGTTCTTACGGATCTCGGCGTTGACGATGTCTTCCAGCGCCTTGATCTGCTCAGGCTTGATCGCCTCGAAGTGGCTGAAGTCGAAACGCAGGCGCTGGCTATCGACCAACGAACCTTTCTGTTGTACGTGCTCACCCAGCACCTGGCGCAAAGCCGCGTGCAGCAAGTGGGTGGCCGAGTGATTCAGCGACGTGGCTTTGCGCACATCAGCTTCGACATTGGCTTCTACCGCCGCGCCTACTTTCAGGCTGCCGCTGGTGACCACACCGTGGTGCAGGAACGCGCCGCCGGCTTTGGTGGTATCACGCACATCAAAACGCACGCCCGCCGCCTGCAGGAAACCGCAGTCACCAATCTGGCCGCCGGACTCAGCGTAGAACGGGGTCTGGTCAAGCACCACCACGCCCTCCTCGCCCGCTGCCAGCTCTTCAACGGCCTGGCCAGCTTTGAACAGGGCCAGCACCTTGGCGTTGCCACTGGTGGCCTTGTAGCCGAGGAATACGGTTTCGCTGTCGACTTTCACCAGGCTGTTGTAGTCCATGGCGAACGAGCTGGCGGAGCGCGCACGCACGCGCTGGGCTTCCATCTCGCGTTCGAAGCCGGCTTCGTCGAGGGTCAGCTCACGCTCACGGGCGATGTCACCAGTCAGGTCCATCGGGAAGCCGAAGGTGTCGTACAGCTTGAAGATCACTTCGCCAGGAATCACGGTGCCTTTCAGCTCGGCCAGGTCCTGCTCGAGGATTTTCAGGCCCTGCTCCAGGGTTTTGGCGAACTGCTCTTCTTCGGTTTTCAGCACGCGCTCGATGTGCGCTTGCTGCTGTTTCAGCTCAGGGAAGGCTTCGCCCATCTCAGCCACCAGCGCGGCAACGATCTGGTAGAAGAAGCTGCCCTTGGCACCCAGCTTGTTACCGTGACGGCAAGCGCGACGGATGATGCGGCGCAGCACATAACCACGGCCTTCGTTGGACGGCGTCACGCCATCGGCAATCAGGAAGCCGCAGGAACGGATATGGTCCGCCACTACTTTCAGCGAAGGCTGATCGTCGTTGCTGCAACCGATGGCCTTGGCGCAAGCGGCCAGCAGGCTTTGGAACAGGTCGATCTCGTAGTTCGAGTGCACATGCTGGAGCACGGCGCTGATCCGCTCCAGGCCCATACCGGTGTCCACCGACGGCGCTGGCAGCGGGTGCAGTACGCCATCGGCAGTGCGGTTGAACTGCATGAAAACGTTGTTCCAGATCTCGATGTAACGGTCACCGTCTTCTTCCGGCGAGCCGGGTGGGCCGCCCCAGATATCGGCGCCGTGGTCGAAGAAGATCTCGGTGCAAGGGCCGCACGGGCCGGTATCGCCCATGGTCCAGAAGTTGTCGGAGGCGTACGGCGCGCCTTTGTTGTCGCCGATACGGACCATGCGCTCGGCCGGTACGCCGACTTCCTTGGTCCAGATGTCGTAAGCCTCGTCATCGCTGGCGTACACCGTCACCCAGAGTTTTTCCTTGGGCAGGTTCAGCCATTTTTCCGAGGTGAGGAATTGCCAGGCGTAATTGATCGCGTCGCGCTTGAAGTAGTCGCCGAAGCTGAAGTTGCCGAGCATTTCGAAGAAGGTGTGGTGGCGTGCGGTGTAACCGACGTTTTCCAGGTCGTTGTGCTTGCCGCCGGCGCGCACGCACTTCTGGCTGCTGACCGCGCGGGTGTAGGCGCGTTTTTCCTGGCCGAGGAAGCAGTCTTTGAACTGGTTCATCCCGGCGTTGGTGAACAGCAGCGTCGGGTCATTGCCCGGAATCAACGAGCTGGAAGCAACACGGGTATGACCCTGTTCTTCGAAGAAGCGGAGGAAGGCTTCACGGATTTCTGCGCTTTTCATAAATTTTTCCACGGGAAAGGCGGCGATCTAATTAGATACAGCGTGCGATAGGGCTAATGGCTACCGCTTTTAGGCCGGCAAAGGGCCGCATTATATCGGCCCGGGCACCGGGGTACAGTGCCTTTGTTCGATAGTTAGCGGCGATTTCAAGCAGTTTTTTGCCCCGACTCCCGAGCAAAGGCGGCGAACGCCTCGATCACCTGATCGATATCCGCCCGGCTGACATCCAGATGGGTGACCAGACGCAGGCGCGCCGAGGCCGAAATGGTGATGCCCCGCGCAGCCAGAAACACCTTCAACGCCGGTGCCCGATCGGCCATTTGAACGTAGACCATATTGGTCTGCACCGGCTCCACCTCGTAGCCCAGCTCCACCAGCCCGGCAGCCAGAGCGGCGGCATTGGCATGGTCATCGGCCAGACGCTCGACCTGATGCTCCAGCGCATACAAGCCCGCTGCTGCCAGAATGCCAGCCTGGCGCATGCCACCGCCGACCATCTTGCGCAGACGCCGAGCTTTGTCGATCAGCGCGTCCGAGCCCAGCAACACCGAGCCAATGGGCGCGCCCAGGCCTTTGGAAAGACATACCGAAACGGAATCGAAATATTGGGTAATTTCCCGCGCCTCAACGCCCAGTTTCACCGCCGCGTTATACAGCCGGGCACCGTCCAGGTGCAGTTGCAGGCGATGCTGCTGAGTGAACGTGCGTGCCGCGGCCAGATAACTGAGCGGCAGCACCTTGCTCTGCATGGTGTTTTCCAGGGCCAGCAGACGGGTGCGGGCAAAGTGGAAATCATCCGGCTTGATAGCGGCGGCCACCCGCGCCAGGTCCAGAGAGCCATCGGCTTCAACCTGCAGGGGCTGCGGCTGGATGGAGCCCAACACGGCCGCGCCGCCGCCTTCGTATTTATAGGTGTGGGCTTCCTGGCCGACGATATATTCGTCGCCACGTTCGCAGTGCGCCATCAGGCCGAGCAGATTGCTCATGGTGCCAGTGGGTACGAACAGGCCCTGGGCGAAGCCGAGCTTATCGGCCAGGTAATGCTGCAGACGGATCACGGTGGGGTCTTCGCCGTAGACATCGTCGCCTACCGGCGCATGCAACATGGCCTCGCGCATGCCGGGGGTGGGCTGGGTGACAGTGTCGCTACGCAAGTCGATAACGGGCATTACAGGTCTCCTTCACGGCGGACCCTCGACCCTAAAGCAGCCGCCCGGGAGCGACAAGAGGCTCTACGACTAATAGCTCGACTAAAGTGCGTCGGCGCTGGTGGGCACTACAAGAATGCCGGCGCGCAGGCCGTTTTTCACCTTGGGATTGGGGAAGATGATCCGCGCGCCCTGCTCTTCCACCACCCAGCGCGTGCCGGCGATATCTTCGGCCAGCAGGTAACCCACCGGCAGCTCGCTGAAATTCTCGATATCGGCCGGCAGATTGAGGTGGAAGGAGTCGCTGTGTTTGATGATCTCCCGCGCCACGGCAAACAGCTGCAGGCCGTCAAGGTTGTTGGCGTCCAGGGCTGGCTCCTTGTTCTCGATCAGGCAACGCAGGCGCGCTTCCAGCGCCGCGAGATTGATCCCGTCGTTCTGACCAAAGGCGCGCGCCTTGCCCAGCTCCAGGGTAAAAGCCTCAGCGTTCAGCTGCGCATAGGTGTAGGCACTGAAGGTGATCGACGCCTTGCTTTGCAGCAGCACTGCCGCTACCCCGGCCGCCTTCAGCCGCGCCAGTTCGGTAACCGAGTGCTTGCAGCCCTCGCGCCAGGGGTAGAGGGCGAACTGCTCGATTTTCGAGCCACGGATGGCGGTATGCAGGTCGTAATGCAGGCGCTGACGCGGCGTATCGGTCGGCACCTGGTTGAAAAAGGTCGCGCTCAGGCGCTCCAGCTCGCAGGCACGCAGAGCCTCGAAGCCGCTGCTCTGCTCGTGGCGGCCGTTGAACAGGCGGTTGATGTCCTGTTCGAGATAACGCTCGCCCTTGCGCATGGCTTCCGGGTTACCGAGCAGAAACAGAATCCGTGCGCGGGGTTTCAGCTCGCCGCGGGCGATGCCATGCAACAGCCGGTCGAGCAGCTCGATGGGCGCGGTTTCATTACCATGAATACCGGCCGACAGCAGCAGGTCCAGGCCGCTGTCCAGCCCCGCCGGCGGGGTGATTTCCAAGGCACCCTCGGCCAACCAGCGCAGGCGGGCACCCTCGGGGGTCAGTTGAATCTTGGCGGAGGGCTCATGGCCCACCAAGGTCAGTTCAAGCAACTTGCCGAGGGCTAGCATGGGCGATTCCTTTCGAGCACGGCGTGCTTAGTGGTTGCAGTCAGGACCGTGGACGTGACCGTCTTCGTCGTCATCCAACTGGCCAGCCGGCTCCATTTCCAGCTCCAGGCTCACCAGGTTGGTGGCCAGCGGGCGCAGCAGCAGGTTGGCGTATTCCTCGTCGCCCTCCTCCACGTCCACGCCGATGATCAGTTGGCCGCGGCCGTCTTGCTGAATCCACACTTCCTTGCCCTGCCAGATCACGGCAAAACGGGTGCAGGAAGTTTCCAGCTGGGTGCCGTCGGTATCTTCGAGGATCAGTTGCAGGCTATCGGACATGGTCAAAACACTCTTAATTAAGCTGGAAGGGGTACACAGAGCCTAGTTTAAGGATCTGGGTCAGCTCATCCAATGCCGAACGGCATTCGACGAGCAGCTGCGGATCGGCCAGATCACTCTCGGCCATGCGGTCGCGGTAGTGCTTGTCGACCCACACAGTAAGGGTGTCATACAGCGTCGGAGTCATGATCACGCCGCTGTTCACGGCGTCCAGCTCGTTTTCCTTCAAGGCCACTCGCAGGCGCAAACACGCTGGCCCACCGCCGTTTTGCATGCTCTGCTTAAGATCGAACACCTGCACTTCACGGATCGGTCCGTCTTCAGCGGTGAGCCGCGACAAGTACTGCCAGACGCGCTGATTGTTACGGCACTCTTCCGGCACGATCAGCAGCATGCCGCCATCGGCACGGGACAGCAGCTGGCTATTGAACAGGTAGGAATGCACGGCGTCCTCGACGCTCACCGCATCACGCGGCACGCACACCGCCTGCAAGCGACCGCCACGGCGACTGAGCTTGTCGTGCAACTCGGCCAGCACCTTATCGGTTTCGAGGAAGGCGTCCTGGTGATAGAACAGCACTTCACCGTTACCCACCGCAATCACATCGTTATGGAACACGCCCTGATCGATCACTGCCGGATTCTGCTGGGCATAGACCACCCCGGCATCGTCCAGACCATGCAGACGGGCCACCGCCTGGCTGGCTTCCAGGGTCTGCCGCGCCGGATAGCGCTGCGGGCCGGGGAAGCGGGCGTCGAAGGCGCTGCGACCGAAGACGAAAAATTCCACCCCGGCGTCGCCGTAACCTTTGCAAAAACGCGTGTGGTTGGCCGCGCCTTCATCGCCGAATTGGGCAACGGCAGGCAAGGCGGCGTGGTGGGCAAAGTGCCCCTGGTCGGCGAACATCGCGCCGAGAATGCGGCTGGTGGTCGGGTGTTCCAGGCTGCGGTGGTATTTGCAGTTGAGGTTGGCGGCAGTGAAATGCACCTTGCCGTCCCGGGTGTCCGCGCTGGGGCTGACGGTGCAGGCGTTGGCGGTCCACATGCTTGACGCCGAGCAACTGGCGACCAGCAGCGGCATCGCCTCTTTGGCGGCACGCTGGATCACTTCGCTGTCGCTGCCGGTAAAGCCGATGCGACGCAGCGCGGCGACGTCCGGGCGCTCTTGCGGAGCGAGCACGCCCTGCTTGAAGCCCATTTCCATCAGGGCTTTCATTTTCGCCAGGCCCTGCTTGGCGGCCTCTTTCGGGTTCGACACCTGCTGACTATTGCCCTGCGAGGCAACGTTGCCGTACGACAGGCCACCGTAGTTGTGGGTCGGGCCGACCAGGCCGTCGAAATTCACTTCATAGGCGTTGTTATTGTTGTTCGTCACAGACTGACTCCCGGTGTCAGGGTTGCAGGCAGGCTCAGGCTGGCGCTCTCCAGCGAAGCCACGGGGTAGGCGCAATAGTCAGCCGCGTAATAAGCACTGGCGCGGTGGTTGCCCGAAGCGCCCACTCCGCCGAACGGTGCCGAGCTGGCGGCGCCCGTCAGTTGCTTGTTCCAGTTGACGATGCCGGCGCGGCTTTCCAGCCAGAACTGCTGATAGCGCTCGGCCGAGTCCGACAGCAGGCCAGCGGCGAGGCCGTACTGGGTGTTGTTGGCCTCGGCAATCGCGGCGGCGAAATCGGCGTAACGGATCACCTGCAGCAACGGGCCGAAGAATTCTTCATCCGGGCGCTCGGCCACTGCCGTTACGTCAATAATCCCTGGGGTCAGCAACGCAGCGTTTTCCAGCGGCTGAGTCATCGCCAGCAAGGCCGTGGCACCCTTGTTAAGCAAGTGCTCCTGAGCCTTGAGCAAGTGCCGCGCGGCCTCCAGGGAAATCACCGAGCCCATGAAAGGTGCAGGCTGGGCATCGAAGGCCCCCACCTGAATGCTTGCCGCCACCGCCACCAGGCGCGCCAGCAGGGCATCGCCCCACTCGCCTTTGGGCACCAGCAGACGGCGCGCGCAGGTGCAGCGCTGGCCGGCCGAAATAAACGCCGACTGAATAATTGTGTACACCGCCGCGTCGAGGTCTTTGACCTGCTCCACCACCAGCGGGTTATTGCCGCCCATTTCCAGGGCCAGGATCTTGTCCGGACGCCCGGCAAACTGTTGATGCAGCAAGTTGCCGGTGCGGCTCGAACCGGTGAAGAACAGGCCGTCTATGCCGCCATGGGCCGCCAGGGCCACACCGGTATCGCGGGCACCTTGCACCAGGTTGAGCACGCCAGCCGGCAGGCCGGCTTCGATCCAGCACTGCACCGTCAGCTTGGCGACCTTGGGGGTCAGCTCGCTGGGTTTGAACACCACGGCATTGCCGGCCAGCAGCGCCGGCACGATATGGCCATTGGGCAGATGCCCCGGAAAGTTGTACGGGCCGAATACCGCCACCACCCCATGGGGCTTGTGACGCAGTACGGCGGTGGCGTCAGCCAACGGGCCGCTTTTCTCGCCGGTACGTTCGCGGTAACTCTGAATCGAGATGGCCACCTTGTTGACCATGCTCGTCACTTCGGTAACGGATTCCCACAACGGCTTGCCGGTCTCTTCACCGATGGTGCGCGCCAGCTCGTCGCTGCGGCTTTTCAGGGTGGCGGCAAAGCGCTCCAGCACGGCGATGCGCTCATCCAGCGAGCGCTTGGCCCAGGCCGGAAATGCCTGACGCGCAGCCTTTACGGCGGCATCCACTTGGCTTTCGGTAGCGGCCTTGCCGGTCCAGACCACCGCCTGGGTCACCGGGTTCAGCGACTCCAGGGCTTCACCGGCACCCGCCAACCAGGCACCTGCAATGTAATGACTGGTCATCGGCTCTGCTCCTTGTTTTCCACGGCCAGCGGCACGGCGCGCACCTGATCACCGGCTTTCAATTGCAGGCGCTTGGCGGTGGCCTGATCGACCACCAAAGTGCCGGCTGCCAAGCGTGCCGGCGCAGCGGTGATGCGGCAGTCTTCGCGCTTGCGGTTGTGCATCAGAAACGGCGTGGCGTCGTCGCCCGGGGTGCCGATGGCCAGTACCAGCGCCTGGCTGTCACGCACCGCGCGAATCTTGTTGGTTTCCGCTTCGATGGCCGGGCCGGCGTCGAAGATATCGACGTAACCCTGGTAGCTGAAACCCTCGGCCTTGAGCATATTCAACGCCGGCTCGGTGTCCGGGTGCACACGGCCGATAATGTCCCGCGCTTCTTCCGAGAGAAAGCAGGTGTACAGCGGAAACTTGGGCATCAGCTCGGCGATAAAGGCTTTGTTGCCCACGCCTGTCAGGTAGTCGGCGCGGGAGAATTCCATTTTGAAGAAGTGCCGGCCGAGGCTTTCCCAGAACGGCGAGCGCCCTGCTTCGTCGGACATGCCGCGCATTTCGGCGATGATCTTGCTGCCGAACAGTTGCGGGAATTCAGCGATAAACAGAAAACGCGCCTTGGACAGCAAGCGGCCATTCAGGCCGGTGCGATGGTCGGCGTTGAGAAACAGCGAGCACAGCTCGGAGTTACCGGTCAGGTCGTTGGCCAGGAACAGGGTTGGGATCTCGCGGTAGATATCCAGTTCCTGCGAAGCGCTCACCGTGAGGCCGACGCGGTAGTTGTACCAAGGCTCACGCAAGCCGACGGCACCGGCAACAGCGGAAATTCCCACCACCTCGCCGTTGTCGTCTTCGAGCACAAACAGGTAGTCGGCATCGGCGCGGGTGGCTTCGCCGCGAAAGGCTTTTTCCGCCCAACCGACGCGGTGGGCCAGGCGTTCTTCATTGGCGGGCAAGGTGGTCAAGCCGGCACCGGTACTGCGGGCCAGGTTGATCAGGGCAGGCAAATCGGCACTGCGCACGGGACGAACGATCATGGCTATTCCTCTTAAACCGCAACCAGGCGCACGCTGGCGCCCTCACCGACGCCCAAGGCCTCAGCAACATCAGCACTCAGGTTCACCGGCTTGCCCGGCACCCAATCCAGCTCGACCACCACCGCACGGAAATCCTGCAGTTGACCGTTGGCCACCAGATACAAGCGGCCCTTGCCCGGCTCACCGACCCGCGCTGGCACCACCCGGCTCTGGGCGATCGAGCGAATGCCCGAGGTGCGCGCATGCAGGGTCGGGCCACCGTCGAAAATGTCGATGTAGTGGTCGGTTTCAAAACCTTCGCGCATCAGAATGTCGAAGGTGATTTGCGCCCGCGGGTGGACCTGGCCCATGGCTTCCTGGGCAGCGTCCGGCAGCAACGGCACATAGATCGGGTAATGGGGCATCAGCTCGGCGAGGAAGGTCCGACTTTTCAGCCCGCACAGGCGCTCGGCCTCGGCGTAGTTGAGGTCGAAGAAATTACGCCCCACGGCATCCCAGAACGGCGAATCGCCCTGCTCGTCGCTGTGGCCGACGATCTCCACCACTACCGCATCGGCGAAACGCTCCGGATGGCTGGCGACAAACAGCAAGCGGCCACGGGAATTCAGCTCGGCCCATGGCGAGTCCACCAGCGGTTTTTCCACATAGAAACTGGTCAGCAGGCTGTTGCCGGTAAGGTCGTGGCACAGCGACAACACATGGATCTTGTTGTGGATCGACAGCGAGCGCGAGGCATGCACGAAGGTTTCGTTACGGAAGCTATAGAACGGCTCGGAGTAACCGGCCGAGGCCACCACCCCGGAGCAACCGACCAGGCGGCCGGTGTCGGTGTCTTCCAGCACGAAGAAATAGCTCTCTTCACCGTTGAAGCTGACTTCGGCGGCAAACGAGGCTTCCGACGCGGCGATCTTGTCGCCCAGCCGGCCCGCATCGTCCGGCAGCGAAGTAACACCAACCGGGCTGTCCGCAGCCAGACGTTGCACGTCAGCCAAGTCAGCCATTTGCGCAGGGCGCATCACCAGCATGGTGTTACTCCTTAAATTCTCTTTTGAAATGAAAAGCGGCAACGCCAGAGACTCGGTCCATGTGGGAGGGGCTTTAGCCGCGAGCTTTTAAAATCAAAAGCTCGCGGCTAAAGCCCCTCCCACAACGACGGAAGAGGCTTCAGCGTCCGCGTACAGCCGTCAGGCTTGGGTCAGCTTGGCCACGGCGCGCTCGAAGCGGTCGAGGCCTTCGTCGATGTCGGCATCCGGAATCACCAGGCTTGGGGCGAAACGCACCACGTCCGGACCGGCTTGCAGCACCATTACGCATTCTTTTTCGGCGGCGTTGAGCACGTCTTTGGCTTTACCTTTCCAGGCATCGCTCAGCGCCGCACCGATCAACAGGCCGAGGCCACGCACTTCGGTGAAGATGCCGTACTTGGCAGCAATCGCCTCCAGGCGGGCTTTGAAGCGTTCGTGCTTGGCTTTTACGCCATTGAGCACTTGCGGGGTGTTGATCACATCCAGCACCGCACCGGCCACCGCACAGGCCAGCGGGTTGCCGCCGTAGGTGGTGCCGTGCACGCCAACCGACAGGTGCGAAGCGATTTTGCTGGTGGTGAGCATGGCGCCAATCGGGAAACCGCCACCCAGGCTTTTCGCGCTGGAGAGGATGTCCGGCGTCACGCCGTAATTCATATAGGCGAACAGCTCGCCGCTGCGGCCCATGCCGCTCTGCACTTCGTCGAACACCAGCAGCGCGTTGTGCGCGTCGCACAGCTCACGCACGCCCTGCAGGTAGGCTTTGTCGGCCGGCAGAATGCCGCCCTCGCCTTGAATCGGCTCGAGCACCACGGCGCAGGTCTTGTCCGAAATGGCGGCTTTCATCGCCTCCAGGTCGTTGAAGGGAACGTGGGTCACGCCCTCGATCTTCGGCCCGAAGCCATCGGAATACTTCGGCTGACCGCCGACGGTCACGGTGAACAGGGTGCGGCCGTGGAAACTGTTGGTAGCGGCGATGATTTCGAATTTTTCCGCGCCATACACATCGCTGGCATAACGACGGGCCAGCTTGAACGCGGCTTCGTTGGCTTCGGCACCGGAGTTGGCGAGGAATACGCGCTCGGCGAAGGTGGCGTCCACCAGCTTGTGCGCCAGGCGCAGGGCCGGCTCGTTGGTGAACACGTTGGAGACGTGCCAGATCTTGTTGGCTTGCTCGGTGAGTGCTTTAACCAGCGCCGGGTGGGCATGGCCCAGGGAGTTCACCGCGATGCCGCCCGCAAAGTCGATCAGCTCTCGGCCGCTCTGATCCCAGACTCGGGAACCCTCGCCGCGCACCGGAATAAAGGCTGCCGGGGCGTAGTTGGGAACCATCACCTGATCGAAATCGGCGCGCTGTACCTGCACTTGCTCAACGGACATCGAAGCTCTCCTGACAAGGACCGCCGACCCCAGAGGCCGGCGCTGGAATGAATTGTAGGGACTGATTTGGGGAGGGCATTGTCGGCATGCGACAACTTGTTATAGCGCCAACCCGGTATTTTTCGCGGCTTTCATAAAGGCGACAGAACCTGTCGCGAAGGCGCAGTTTAAACAGTGTTGGGGGTTTGACCAACGATCGGCTGCGCGTCGGCGCTACTGCGTTAAAAACGTTTTTTGAATGCTCATGGGCTACAGCCCACTGCGCTTAAAAAAACATTTTTGCCTTGTATCGCTCTAGCTCGCTCGGTCTCGCGCTATAGCGCCTGGAAAATTTGCAGATCAAAAGCATCGCGGCTAAAGCCCCTCCCACAAAAGACCTCGATCTATGTGGGAGGGGCTTTAGCCGCAAGCTTTTGATTTTTTAGCGAATCAACCGCGCTCGGAGGGAATCGAGCTCAACTCGAACGGGCTGCTACTGCGCCGCTGGTTGCGGTCTTCGCGCGGGGTGGCGCCGAAGAAGTTGCGGTAGGCGCTGGAGAAGTGCGGGCCGGAGGAGAAGCCGCAGGACAGGCCGATCTGGATGATCGATTTGCTGGTTTGCATCAGCAACTGGCGGGCTTTGTTCAGGCGCAGCTCCAGGTAGTACTGGCTGGGAACGCGGTTGAGGTATTGCTTGAAGATCCGCTCCAGCTGCCGACGCGACACACAAACGTGCTGGGCGATTTCATCGGTGGTCAGCGGCTCTTCGATATTGGCTTCCATCAGCAGCACGGCCTGGGTCAGCTTGGGGTGGCTGGAACCCAGACGGTTCTGCAATGGAATGCGCTGGCGCTCGCCGCCTTCGCGGATGCGCTCGACCACCAATTCTTCCGACACCGCACCGGCCAGCTCAGCGCCGTGGTCACGGGCCAGCACCGCCAGCAGCAGGTCCAATACCGCCAGACCACCACAGGCGGAGAGACGATCACGGTCCCAGTCGAACAGATGGCTGGTGGCGATCACTTTCGGGAAGCGTTCGGTGAAGTCGTCCTGCCAGCGCCAGTGCACGGCGGCGCGATAGCCGTCGAGCAGCCCCAGCTGCGCCAGCGGATAGACACCGGCCGACAAACCACCAATCACACAACCGGCACGCACCAGCTGCTTGAGGGCGCTGGACAGCGCCGGAGCCAGATGGCCGGGCGGCTCATCGGCGAGCAAAAACAGTTTCTGACAACCCTCGAGCTTGCCTGCCCATGGCTCGCCGGGCAGACGCCAAGCACCCTCCGCTGCCGGCTCGGCCTGGAGAAACAGCAGCTCGTACGCCACATCCGGGTGCACCCGCTGGGCGACACGCAAGGCCTCTTCGGCCAGAGCCAGAGTCATGGCCTTGGTGTTGGGCCAGAGGAGAAAACCGATTCGGTGGGCAGTCATGGCTGGCAGTCTAGGCTCTGTTGGCATGCTTTTACATGCCAGGTGGTGGTGCGATGCGGTCTTGGATAAATCGCCGCGCTAAAGCTTACTTCAAGCTGCCGGAAAGAAACTGCTTCAAACGGTCGGACTGCGGGTTGACCAGCACTTCCTTGGGGCAACCGCGCTCTTCCACCACGCCCTTGTGCAGGAACACCAACTGGTTGGACACCTCGCGGGCAAAACCCATCTCGTGGGTGACCACCACCATGGTGCGGCCTTCTTGCGCCAGATCCTGCATCACCTTCAGCACTTCACCGACCAGTTCCGGGTCCAGCGCCGAGGTGGGTTCGTCGAACAGCATCACTTCCGGCTCCATCGCCAGGGCACGGGCTATCGCCACGCGCTGCTGCTCACCGCCGGACATATGCGCCGGGTAGGCATCCTTGCGATGCGCCACGCCGACCTTGGCCAGGTAGTGCTCGGCCTTCTCGATGGCTTCTTTCTTCGGCACACCGAGCACATGCACCGGCGCTTCGATAATGTTTTCCAGGGCGGTCATATGCGCCCACAGATTGAAATGCTGGAACACCATCGACAGGCGCGAGCGCATGCGCTGCAGCTGCTTGGGGTCGGCAGCCTTCAGCGCGCCGTCCTTGTTGGCGACCAGCTTCAGCTCTTCACCGTTAAGCAGAATCTTGCCGGCGTGGGGCTGCTCGAGCAGGTTGATGCAGCGCAGAAAGGTACTTTTGCCCGAACCACTGGAGCCGATGATGCTGATCACATCGCCAGCCTTGGCCGCCAGCGACACGCCCTTGAGCACTTCATGGCTGCCGTAGCGTTTATGCAGGTCTTGGACTTCGAGTTTGTACATGGTTCAGGTTCTCGACAGGCAATGGATCAGCCGTGGCTGGCGTTGCTAAAACGGAAATTTCTCAGGCCTTGCGTGGTGCCAGATAGGCCAGCCAGCGGCGCTCGGCCAGCTTGAACAGGCGCACCAGCACAAAGGTCAGGCACAGGTAAATGGCACCGGCAGTGATATAGGCCTCGAAGGCCAGATAGAACTGCGAGTTGATGGTTTTCGCCGCACCGGTAATGTCCACCAGGGTGACGATGGAGGCCAGGCTGGTGGTGTGCAGCATCATGATCACTTCGTTGCTGTACTGCGGCAGCGCCCGACGCAGGGCCGATGGCAGCAGGATGCGGCGGTACAGCTTGGCCCGCGACATGCCCATGGCCTTGGCCGCCTCGATCTCGCCATAGGGAATCGACTTCAGGCTGCCAGCGAGGATTTCCGCGCTGTAGGCACTGGTGTTAATGGCAAACGCCAGGCAGGCACAGAAGGTGGCGTTGGACAGGTAGGGCCACAGCACGCTTTCACGCACCACTTCGAACTGGGCCAGACCGTAATAGATCAGGAACAGCTGCACCAGCATCGGCGTACCGCGGATCACATAGGTGTACAACCAGGCCGTGGCATTCACCAGGGGCTGCTTGGACACCCGCATCAAACCCAGCGGAATGGCAGCCGCCAGACCAACCGTCAGCGAAATCAGCAGCAGCTTGAGGGTGATCAGGATGCCACCCAGGTACAGGTGGATGTTTTCCCAGATGGGCGCGAAATCGAAAATCATAATTCAGCCACCTTCAAGCCCACCGAATAGCGTTTTTCCAACGCCCGCAACAGCAGCAGCGAGACGCTGGTGATCGCCAGATACAACGCCGCCACCACCAGGTAGAAGGTGAACGGCTGGTGAGTGGCATCCGCGGCGTTTTTGGCTTTGAACATCATGTCCTGCAGGCTCACCGTGGACACCAGCGCAGTGGCCTTGACCAGTACCAGCCAGTTATTGGTGAAGCCGGGGATAGCGAAGCGGATCATCTGCGGCACCAGCACGCGAAAGAACACCTGGGCACCGCTCATGCCATAGGCCGCGCCCGCCTCACTCTGCCCCTTGGGGATAGCCATAAAGGCACCGCGAAAGGTTTCCGACAGGTAGGCCCCAAAGATAAAGCCCATGGTGAATACGCCGGTAACGAACGGATCGAGGTCGATGTAATCCTCAAACCCCAACAGCGGTGCCACGCGGTTCACCACATCCTGACCGCCGTAGAAAATCAGCAGGATCAGCACCAGATCGGGAATACCGCGGATCACCGTGGCATAGGTCTCACCCAACAGTGCCAACCACTTGATCGGCGACAAGCGAAACGCAGCGCCAATCAGACCGAGCACAATCGCCAGGGCCATCGAGGTCAGCGCCAGGGAAATGGTCAGCCATGCGCCATCGAGAATGGTCGAGCCGTAGCCGTTGAGCATAAGAAAAGCCCGCTAGGTGAGAAGTGCTGTGCTGCTCCCGCAGGAGCGGCTTTAGCCGCGATGCTCTTGAGCGTCAAACGCATCGCGGCTGAAGCCGCTCCTACGGAAATCTGCGACCCAAATAAAAAGTGGCACATCCCGGGTTATCGAGCCTGTGCCACTTTCGGTGCTGCCGCGTTACTTGCCGTAAACGTCGAAGGCGAAGTATTTGTCCTGCACTTGTTTGTATTTACCGTTGGCGCGGATGGCCAGAATGGCAGCGCTGATCTTGTCAGCCAGGGCCTTGTCACCCTTGCGTACGGCGATGCCTTGGCCTTCGCCGAAGTATTTCTCTTCGGTGAAATCCGGACCTGCGAAGGCAAAGCCTTTGCCAGCGTCGGTTTTCAGGAAGCCGTCATCGATATTCACCGAGTCAGCCAGGGTAGCGTCCAGACGGCCGGAGGCCAGATCCAGGAACACTTCGTTCTGCGAGCTGTAACGCACGATCTCGGCACCGGCCGGGGCGAAGACTTCGGTGGCGTAACGGTCGTACACGGAGGAGCGCTGCACGCCGACCTTCTTGCCTTTGAGATCGGCCAGCGGATCGTTGATGGTGGTACCGGCCTTCATCGCCAGCTTGGCCGGGGTGGAGTAGTACTTGCCGGTGAAGTCGACCGACTTCTTGCGGTCGTCAGTGATCGACATGGACGACAGAATGGCGTCG
Organism: Pseudomonas sp. TE3786; assembly: GCF_054057335.1. Taxonomy (NCBI): domain Bacteria; kingdom Pseudomonadati; phylum Pseudomonadota; class Gammaproteobacteria; order Pseudomonadales; family Pseudomonadaceae; genus Pseudomonas; species Pseudomonas sp. TE3786. The sequence continues at coordinate 3,714 of NZ_JBSRZF010000005.1, read as the reverse complement.
AACTTGCGCACTTTCAGCGCAGGAATCAGGCCGTCGAACTCTTGTTCGATCCACTTGCACTCGACCTTCATCTCTTCGCACAGGGCCATGCCGATGTCGTAGTCGAAGCCGGTGATCTTGTCGTCGGGAGTCTTGAAGGCGAAGGGCGGGTAAGCCGCTTCAATACCGATACGCAGGGGCTTGGCATCATCGGCCATGGCCAGGGACGACAGCAGGGACACCGCCAGGGCGCCGAGAAGGGCGAGCTTCTTCATCGTGGACTCCTTCGAATAGGTCGAGCGCTGGTTGGCAGGCTGACCGTGAAATTATAGGAAGAGTCGCCATCTTTGCCGGGTGGTAACCCGAAGGGACGAAGCTCATCGGCCATCGCGCGAGTAGTGGCGTCTGGGTGGCGGCATTCTAACGACAGCCCCAAAGCCGATATTTCTTCAATGCGACAACTAATTACAAAAGGGCTTGGCAGGGGATTCAGACTATTGACAGGCACCAGCAAAACAGGCAGCGCACAGAATGGAATTAAACGGGAAACTACAGCAGGTTTCGTGCCCGTTTTTCAGCAGGCCCTGCCGTTGCTGGATTTATGCCGGGAATGGATTTTTATCCGGGCGAAAAAATGCCCACAAAGCGGGCAGGCTGTTTCCGATTGCCCCGTTGTGAATCGTGAGTGCTACCGGCTCGATCAAAGACGGATAAAAATTGGCCCATTCAACCGATCACCCCGGCTCCGGCGAATCGCGGTCTCTGTAGGAAAGGGGATTTCTGTGGGAGGGGCTTTGGCCGCGAGCTTTAAAAGATCAAAAGCTCGCGGCCAAAGCCCCTCCCACAAAAAGCAAAGGCAAAAACAACAACGCCCGCAGTTACGCGGGCGTTTTGGTTGGGACGGTGAAATCAAGCCACCGCTTGCTGCATCGCCTTATGGGTATCAATCAAATGCTGCACCACACCCGGATCGGCCAGGGTGGAGATATCGCCCAGGCTGTCGTACTCGGCCGTGGCGATTTTGCGCAGGATGCGGCGCATGATCTTGCCCGAGCGGGTTTTCGGCAGGCCCGGGGCCCACTGGATCACGTCCGGCGCGGCAATCGGGCCGATCTCTTTACGCACCCATTGCTTGAGCTCCTGACGCAGCGCTTCGCTCGGCTCTTCGCCGTTGTTCAGCGTCACGTACACATAGATGCCCTGCCCTTTGATGTCGTGGGGCATGCCGACCACAGCCGCCTCGGCCACTTTCGGGTGGGCGACCATGGCGCTTTCGATTTCCGCGGTGCCCATACGGTGGCCGGACACGTTGAGCACGTCGTCGACGCGGCCGGTGATCCAGTAGTAGCCGTCCTCATCGCGACGGGCACCGTCGCCGGTGAAGTACATGCCGCGGAAGGTCTTGAAGTAGGTGTCGACGAAGCGGTCGTGGTCGCCGTACAGGGTGCGGGCCTGGCCTGGCCAGGAATCGAGGATCACCAGATTGCCCTCGGCCGCGCCCTCGATCAGATTGCCGAGGTTATCCACCAAAGCCGGCACCACGCCGAAGAACGGACGGGTCGCCGAGCCCGGCTTCAGGGCCGTGGCACCCGGCAACGGGCTGATCAGTACGCCACCGGTTTCGGTCTGCCACCAGGTATCGACAATCGGGCAGCGCGACTGGCCAACGGTTTCGTAGTACCAGTTCCAGGCTTCCGGGTTGATCGGCTCACCCACCGAGCCGAGCAGACGCAGGCTGGAGCCGTCGGCACCTTCGATGGCAGCCTTGCCCTGAGCCATCATGGCGCGGATGGCAGTAGGTGCGGTGTAGAGGATATTGACCTTGTGCTTGTCGATGATCTTCGACACGCGGGTGATATCCGGGTAGTTCGGGATGCCTTCGAACAGCAAGGTGGTGGCACCGTTGGCCAGCGGGCCGTAGACGATATAGCTGTGGCCGGTCACCCAACCCACGTCGGCGGTGCACCAGTAAACCTCGCCGGGTTTGTAATCAAACACCCGCTCGTGGGTCAGCGCGGCATACAGCAGGTAGCCGGCGGTGGTGTGCTGAACGCCCTTGGGTTTACCGGTGGAACCGGAGGTGTAGAGGATAAACAGCGCTTCTTCGGCACCCATCTCTTTCGGCGCGCAGACACTGCCGGCGACCTTCATCAGGTCTTCGTACCAGATGTCGCGGTGCTGGTTCCATTTGATCGGCGAGCCGGTGCGCTTGCACACGATCACCTTCTGAATCGAGCTGGTTTCCGGGTTGGTCAGGGCGTCATCGACGTTGGCCTTCAGCGGGGTCTTCTTGCCACCACGCAGGCCTTCATCGGCAGTGATCACCACCTTGGAGCGGCAGTCGATAATGCGTCCGGCCAGGGCCTCTGGCGAGAAACCGCCGAACACCACCGAGTGAATGGCACCGATACGGGTACAGGCCAACATCGCCACCACCGCCTCGGGGATCATCGGCATATAGATAGTCACCACGTCGCCACGGTGAACGTCCTGGCCACGCAGGGCGTTGGCGAATTTGCAGACTTCTTCGTGCAACTGGCGATAGGTGATTTCGCGGTGATCGGCAGGATCGTCACCTTCCCAGATGATCGCGATCTGCTCGCCGCGCTCAGCCAGGTGGCGGTCCAGGCAGTTGGCCGAGACGTTGAGGGTGCCGTCGGCAAACCATTTGATATCCACATGGTGGTCATCGAACGAGGTCTGCTTCACCGCCGTGAACGGCTTGATCCAGTCCAGGCGCTTGGCCTGCTCACGCCAGAAGCCATCCGGGTTGATCACCGACTGCTGGTACATGGACTTGTAAGTGGCCTCGTCGGTCAGGGTGGTGGCCGCAACCTCGGGACGTACGGGATACAGTGACGCAGCACTCATCGGGGATACCTCGGGGGAATCGTTGTTTTTGTATGGTGTCTTTTGTAGCCCTCCCCTCCCCGGCGGACCATTCGACCATGGTCTTACCGGACCCAGACCATGGTCGCAGAAGGCTTTCAGGAGATTCTAGGCAAAAAAAAGGCGACCGTCGGGCCGCCCAGTCGAATAGCTCCGGGGAAGGAGCGTTCGCAATACCTTGCCTGTGATCACGCAGAACGCAGGACGGGGGTATTCAACCCCTTGCGCTACTCGCAAGCCATTGCACCTAAGTCGTACACCTGGAATGAGACTCCGCGTCAGCTTGGAAACTGCGTACGTCGGTAGATCCTGGATCCCAGCCTGCGCTGGGATGACGGAGGTTTTTGCCAACACCACCGTCGTCCCAGCGCAGGCTGGGACCCAGAATATTAGGCTGGACGTAGCGGGGCAGGTTTCCGCTCAATCCCTCCCCAACCCATATTGCCGAAGCTTGTTGGCAATCGTGGTATGCGAAACCCCCAGGCGCTTGCCCAGCTGTCGACTGCTGGAATGCTCGTTATATAAACGCTCCAGCACCGCCTTCTCGTACCCCGACAATATCTCGGTAGATCCTGGATCCCAGCCTGCGCTGGGATGACGGAGGTTTTTGCCAACACCACCGTCGTCCCAGCGCAGGCTGGGACCCAGAATATTGGGCTGGACGTAGCGCGCTCACCCCTTCCCCAACCCATATTGCCGAAGCTTGTTGGCAATCGTGGTATGCGAAACCCCCAGGCGCTTGCCCAGCTGCCGACTGCTGGAATGCTCGTTATATAAACGCTCCAGCACCGCCTTCTCGTACCCCGACAATATCTCGGTAGATCCTGGATCCCAGCCTGCGCTGGG